>JAKSQE010000032.1 GCA_024404295.1 Oscillibacter sp. | reverse complement strand
CAGCGCCGGAACGCTGTCCGGCGGCGAGAGCCAGCGGATTCGTCTGGCCACCCAGATCGGCAGCAGCCTGATGGGTGTGCTGTATATTCTGGACGAACCTTCCATCGGATTGCATCAGAGAGACAATGATAAACTGCTTGCCACGCTGTGCAGCTTGCGGGATCTGGGCAACACCCTCATCGTGGTGGAACACGATGAGGATACTATGCGGGCGGCAGATTATCTGGTGGACATCGGCCCCGGTGCCGGAGTCCATGGCGGTACCATCGTGGCAGCCGGTACACCGAAAGAGGTTATGGCGGACCCTAACTCCCTGACGGGACAGTATCTTTCCGGTAAGAAAAAGATCAATGTTCCTGCAAAGCGCAGAAAGGGAAACGGGAAGAAGCTGAAAGTTATCGGTGCGGCAGAAAACAATCTGCGTCATGTGGACGTGGAGTTCCCCTTGGGGACCATGACGGTCGTCACCGGCGTGTCCGGCAGCGGTAAGTCTTCTCTGGTAAATGAGATCTTGTATAAACGCCTTGGCGCAGAACTGATGCGCATGAAGGTTCGCCCCGGCAAGTGCGAGAAGATCGAGGGAATCGAGTATCTGGACAAAGTGGTGGACATCGACCAGAGCCCTATCGGCCGTACACCACGATCTAACCCTGCGACATATACCGGACTGTTTAACGATATTCGAGACTTGTTCTCTTCTACGCAGGAGGCAAAGAGCCGTGGCTATGGCCCTGGTCGCTTTAGTTTTAATGTTCGCGGCGGTCGTTGCGAGGCTTGCTCCGGTGACGGTATGCTGAAAATCGAAATGCATTTCCTGCCGGATGTGTTTGTACCCTGCGAAGTCTGTAAGGGCAAGCGGTATAACCGGGAAACGCTGGAAGTGCGGTATAAAGGCAAGAATATTGCCGATGTACTGGATATGACAGTGGACGAGGCACTGGACTTTTTCTCGGCGCTGCCGAAGCTGAAAAAGAAACTGGAAACGCTGCAGGATGTGGGCCTTGGCTATGTGAAGCTGGGTCAGCCCTCTACGGAATTGTCCGGCGGCGAGGCGCAGCGTGTGAAACTAGCCACCGAACTTGCAAAACAGGCCACCGGACGGACGATTTATATTCTGGATGAGCCGACCACGGGTCTGCATACCGACGATGTGCGGAAACTTCTGGAAGTACTGCAGCGGTTGGTAGACAGCGGCAATACGGTGGTCATCATCGAGCATAATCTGGACGTTATCAAGTGTGCCGATTGGCTGATTGACCTTGGCCCGGAGGGCGGAGATGGTGGCGGCACCATCGTCTGTACCGGCACGCCGGAGACTGTGGCAAACTGCGAAAATAGCTATACCGGCCAGTATTTGAAGCGGGCCTTGCAGTAAAACAAAATCCTATGAGCGGAGACAGCGTTTCCCGCATACCTTGGGTATGAGGTGGTAAATATGACGATCCTGAGAGATGGATTTCTGGCGTTTGTCTCCGCTGTGGGGGTGGCCACACTTGTGTGGTTATTGGCAGGCCCATTGCTGCGGGCAGGACGTTCGCCGGCACCGGGATTGCTGCTGGTGCTTCCGGTGCGGGGGGAAGCATTGGCTTTGGAAAATGATATGCGGGAACTTCGCCGACTGCAAAGCCAGGTTCCCAAGTCCAGAATTATTCTGGTGGACTGCGGTTTGACCCAGGATGCAAGGGAACTTGCGAATTATCTGGCTGATCGGGAAAAGAACGCAGCGGTAGTAAAAGAGGAAGAATTTTGGGTCGATTGACCTGTGAAAGAGGACGTATGGAAGAGAGAACCTACTGCGAAGGCACGGTACATAGTGTAATATTTCAAAATGCCGAAAATGGCTATACGGTACTCCGCCTTCTGACCGAAGAGGGGGAGATCGTAACAGTGGTGGGCTGCATCCCCTGCGTGGCACCGGGCGAACACTTGACGGCGGTGGGTTCATGGGAAACCCACCCTCAGCACGGCCAACAGCTAAAAGCGGAGGAAGTTGAGCGCATGCTGCCGGAGGACGAAGAGGAGATTTTTGCCTACCTGTCCTCCGGTGTCTGCAAAGGTGTGGGCGCTGCCACGGCACAGCGGATCGTAGACCGCTTTGGTGCACAAGCTTTGGACGTTTTGGAACAAGAGCCGGAGCGTCTGAGTCTGATCAAAGGCATTACGGCGAAAAAGGCACAGGAGATCGCCGCGGCTTTCCGGCAGCATATGGGACTGCGCCGACTAATGGAATTTTTGGCACGGTTTCAGCTGCCACCCATCCTTGCAATGCAATTGCGGCAACAATATGGTGATGCTGCTTTGGATGTGGTGCAGAAGAATCCGTACCTGCTCTCTGCCGATTCCTGTGGCGTGGCATTTTCGTCGATTGATGAGATTGCGCTATCTATGGGCTTTGATGCAGACTGCATGGAGCGTATGAGTGCTGCGGTGACGTATGAACTGGCCCACAATGAAAATAACGGTCATGTGTTTTTGCCCAGAGAGAAGCTGATCGCCGCAACCAGCCAGCTGCTGGATTGCGGCAGCGATGCGGTGGAAGCGGCTTTGGACGATTTGATTACCCGGAAAGCGGTCGTTCAGGAACAGGTGGCCAATGTGCAGGGCTGCTATCTGCGGCGATTGTGGGAGGCGGAGACTTCTGCCTGCTTGCGCTTGAATAACCTGCTGGACATTGCGGCAGATGTCAGCGACCAAAGCGGAAAAGTCATTCAACAAATTGAAGCGGAGCAGGGGATTACCTATGCTCCGCAGCAGAGGCAGGCGGTGGAACTGGCGGCAAAGAATGGGGTCCTTATTTTGACCGGTGGCCCCGGCACCGGTAAGACTACCACCGTTCGAGGCATTGTGGAACTGTTTCACAAAATGGGCCTGGATATCGTGTTGGCAGCCCCCACAGGACGTGCAGCAAAACGCATGAGTGAGTTGACCGGCATGGATGCACAGACGGTACATCGCTTGCTTGGTATGAGTTGGAATGAAGCGACCCATCAGGTGACGTACCAGAAAAGTGAGCGGGAACCCATCGAGACAGATGCCGTCATTGTGGACGAGATGAGCATGGTGGACTTGCCTTTATTTTCGGCCTTGTTGCGGGCACTTCGCCCGGGAACCAGACTGGTACTGGTGGGCGATGCCGACCAGTTGCCTTCTGTGGGAGCGGGCAATGTCTTTTCGGATTTGATCCGCAGCGGACGCGTAGAGACTGTGGTGTTGCGGGAGGTGTTCCGCCAAGCAGAACGATCGGCCATCATTCGTAACGCCCATCGTGTGAACATGGGCCAACCGCCAGAGCTCACCAGCAATCCGGGAGATTTCTTTTTCCTGTGCCGCAGAGAGGGCGAGCGTGCACTGTCCACAGTGGTGGAACGTTGCAAGTCCCGCTTGCCAGAGAATATGAACATTCCAAGCGACCAGATTCAGGTGTTGACGCCCACACGGAAAGGCCCTTGCGGTACGGAAAACCTGAACCGCTGTTTGCAGGGGGTGCTGAACCCGAAAAACGCCGGAAAGCGGGAAATCGTCTGGGGAGAGCGGCTGTTCCGAGAAGGGGACCGCATTATGCAGACCCGGAACGACTACGATGTGGTCTGGGAACGGGACGATGGAACCGTGGGCACCGGTATGTTCAATGGAGACGTAGGCAGCATTACTCAAATTGATCCCAGCGGCGAGTGGTTGACGGTGGACTTTGACGGGCGTAAAGCACTGTACGGCGTGGAGATGCTGAATGAGGTGGACTTGGCCTATGCACAAACCGTCCACAAGGCACAGGGCAACGAGTACCGCTGCGTTGTCCTTGCGGCAATGCCGGCAGCACAGTCTCTGATGGTGCGCGGCGTGCTGTATACAGCCATTACGCGGGCAAAGGAACTGCTGGTGGCAGTAGGCGACGATGCTGCAATTCGGGCCATGGCGGCCAATGACAGGCGGCAGAAACGTTACTCCGGACTGCGGTGGAGACTGGCACACTATGAATAAGAGCAAGAGACTGTCGATCAAGTGGTAGAACTGCAATCACAGGAAGAAAGTTACGAAAGGAACCCAGGAAGGGTTCCTTTCTTTTTTAAACATAAGTTTTACAACCTGTTAAAGCTGTCAAAAACTTGCTTGTCGAGGGGAAAAGTCTTTTTCGACACGCTGAAACCACACCTTGAAAAAGATGTGGTTTTATCATAAAATACGATAAAACAAAATATCTTATTTTATGATACATATACTCATTCTTGGGTGATGAGTATGCGCACAGAAATTTTGAAATATGGAAGAATTCGAGATTTGCGAACGGATAGAGGATTAACGCAGGAAGCGGTAGCAGACTATCTTCATGTGAAACAGAATACCTATTCGCAATATGAAGTGGGAACGACCAGATTTCCGTTGGATGTGGTTGTAAAGTTAGCGGAGTATTTCGACGTGAGCGTGGACTATCTGGTGGAGTTGACGGATGACCCGAAACCCTATCCTCGCAAAAAGAAATGAAATACTTTGACATGATTCTTGACCTGTTCTTCCCGCCTAAATGCCCTTTTTGCAGTAAAGTATTGGACAAAGCAGGGATCTGCCCTGATTGCGAAAAGGATCTGCCGTGGATTCCGGAGGAATCTGTTGTAAGGGAAGAAAAGAACTTGCGCTGTGCCTCACCCCTATGGTATGAGGGAAAAGTACGGGACGGTCTGCTGCGCCTGAAATTTGAAAACGCGCCCGGCGCTGCGGCACCGATGGGGGCATTATTGTCCCAGTGCGCTGCGGAGCAATTTGGAGGTTGTTTTGACCTTGTGACTTGGGTGCCTCTGAGCCGTATGCGTTTGCGCAAACGAGGATATGACCAAGCACGTCTTCTGGCGGAGCATGCTTGCCGGGCGTGGAATGTGAGACCAATTGCCCTGCTTCGGAAAGACGGAAACAACCCGCCCCAATCCGGTATTCATGATGCTGCTGCCCGCAGGGCCAATGTGCTGGGGATGTACCATGTGATCAACCCTGATGATGTGGCAGGAAAACGTATTTTGCTGGTGGACGATATCTGCACAACAGGAGCGACGTTATCGGAATGTGTGCGTGAGTTGCGATTGGCAGGCGCTGAATCTGTAGTCTGCGCTACAGTTGCCAGGGCGGAAAGAAAGAAAAAATAGGAAAAACAACAGTTGCATTCCGGGAATGCCGTCAGTATAATAATGGTATCGTGAACAATTTATGTTTGTAAGATGTAAAATCGTTTATAATATGCATAGAAAGAGTATATGAGGTGTAATTATGGGATTAGCTAAGGATATCGGTATTGATCTGGGTACCGCATCTGTTCTGGTATATATTAAGGGCAAGGGTATTGTATTGAATGAGCCCTCTGTGGTGGCAATGGACAAGGGCACCGGCAAACTGTTGAAGGTGGGCGCTGAGGCTCAGGCCATGTTGGGCCGTACCCCTGGCAACATTATTGCCATTCGTCCTTTGCGCGAGGGCGTGATCTCTGACTACGACATGACCGAGCGTATGCTGCGGGAGTTCATTCGAAAAGTATCCGGCTATTCTTTGTTTAAGCCCCGGGTGATCATTTGCGTTCCCTCCGGTATTACCGAAGTTGAGGAGCGAGCAGTGATCGATGCCGGCATTCAGGCCGGCGCTCGGAAAGTGTATTTGATTGAGGAGCCTGTGGCAGCAGCCATTGGTGCCGGTATCGATATTACACAGCCCGATGGACATATGGTTGTGGATATTGGCGGTGGCACTGCTGATATTGCTGTGATTTCTCTGGGTGGCGTGGTTGAATCTGCTTCCATCAAGATTGCAGGTGACCAGCTGAACGAAGCAGTGGTGAAGTATATGCGCCGCAAGCACAATCTGCTGGTTGGCGAGCGTACCGCTGAGGACATGAAGAAGAAGATCGGCTGCGTGTTCCCTCAGGAGGAGGAGACACAGATGGAAGTGAAAGGCCGCTGCCTGCTGACCGGTCTGCCGAAGATCGTAAACGTGACTTCCACCGAAATGCTGGAAGCCTTTGAAGAGCCTGTTGAGCGTATTATCGAGGCGGTTCACTCTGTGCTGGAACGGACTCCGCCCGAGTTGGTGGCTGATATCTCTACCAACGGTATTGTTATGACCGGCGGCGGCAGCTTGGTCCAGGGCTTTGATAAGCTCATTACCGAGCGTACCCGTATCCGTGCCAAGATTGCAGACGATGCAGTTAGCTGTGTGGCCTTAGGCACCGGCAAGAGCCTGGATTCTCTGAACTCCATGCAGGACGGTACGATGAACCTGTCCAGAAGAAAACAGATGAACTGAACCTGAAAGATACAAAAAGGCCAGCTAACCGCTGGCCTTTTTCAATCCATGAAGCAGAAATGCGAGGAATTTATGCTGACATTCAAACCGGTTACCAAACAGGACGCAGCTAAGCTGCGGACATACTATGAACATTGCGATTACCAGCTGTGTGAGTATTCCGTAGGTGTAAAGCTCATGTGGCGCAAAACCTTGCAACCGGCCTGGACGGAAGTGGCTGGGTGTTTGGTCGTGCGCGGTAGCAGTGGAAATCATGTGTTTTTTGATTATCCCGTTCCTTCGGAAGAGGGCGATGTAGATGCGGCACTGGAAGCCATTGAGAATGATTGCATTGAAAAAGGTATCGTTCCGGTGATTTCTGTGGTGCCGGAGGAGAAAATGGCCCATCTGCTGAAGCGTTACCCTTATGTGCGGGTCAGCGATATTCGCACCTGGAGAGATTATTTGTATTATCGGGAAGATTTGGAACTGTTTGCGGGGCGGCGATACTCCGGGCAGAGGAACCACATCAAAAAATTTCATACCCAGTGGCCTGAGGCATATTTCCGCCCACTGATCGGATCCGATCGCCCGGCGATTGAGCAGTTCTGGCAGAACTTTCAGGCGGAATTCCCCAAGGGGGATAACAAGAAAGCGTTGGAAGAGCTGGAACTGGCGAAAAAGATGGTGAACATGCTGGATAAACCGTACTTTCAAGCTGGCGGAATGTTCGACGGGGAGAAGCTGATCGCCCTGTCTCTTTGTGAACGATGCGGTGAAACGCTGATCATTCATATTGAAAAGGCCCTGTATTCCTATACGGGTGTGTACCCGGCGATGGTGCAGGCGGAAGTGGCGGCATTCGGCGAAGACTGCACGTATGTAAATCGAGAAGACGATGCCGGCGACCGCGGCCTTCGAACCAGTAAATTGCAATACGGCCCGGCAAAACTGGGCAGCAAATTCCGCTTTGAGCCGCAGAATGAACTCCTGCGTCATGTGGAGGAAATCCCAACCTTAGAAACACAACGCCTGACGCTTTCGGCGCTGACGGAGGCAGATATCCCGGCCTATAATGCATTGGTATTGGATCAGGAGCGAAACCGTTGGTGGGGCTATGACGATGTGGGCGGTTTAGGCGGCCCGGTAGAGGAAAAGAGCTTTTACGAAGTGGCTCGCAGGGACTTTGAAAGTCGCCAGGCCATTAACTTTGCAATTCGGCTGGACGGAACACTCATTGGCGAAGCTGTGCTGTATCGTTTTGACTACCGCGGCGGTGCAGAACTTGGCTGCAGAATCGACAAGTCGTATGCCGGCTGCGGATATGGAACAGAGGCTTTCACCGCTGTGGCAGAATGGGCCCTGTATCAGGCAAATTTGAGCCGAGTTGTGGCAAAATGCTTCAAGGAAAATACCGCGTCCTATAAAATGTTGTCCTCCTGTATGCGGAAGAAAGGCGAGGACGAAACGTTTTACTATTTTGAAAAGTTGGTCTAAAAGCAAAAGCGGCACAATTGTGCCGCTTTTGTTATGCGTTTTGTAAAATTTCTGCAACCTTGTTAGAGGGGACCGTGGGGAAAGGAATGAGTGGAGCGGGAGCGACATCATGGGAGAGAAGGTGCTTTTCAAACCACCAGGTGCCCCACCACTTTCCTAATTTGAAGCCGGTGTCAAGGAAAGTTCCGGTAAGTTGGAATCCCAGACGCTGATGCAGGGCCGCACTGGGATCATTGGGGATTACCACAATGCCATATACGGTGCAGATGCCTTGCAGTTTCAGCAGCTCCATCAGCACGGTATAGAGTTTGGAACCAATGCCTTTTCCGGTTATGGATCGGTCCAGATAAATGGATAACTCCGCATCCCATTGATAGGCGGCACGCTCCCGCAGACGGTGACCGTAGGCGTAACCAAGGACTTTGCCATCCTCCTCCCAGACCAAATAGGGATATTCGGCGGAAATATCCTGAATACGCTGCGTAAATTCAGCCTCGCTGGGTAGCTTTTCTTCAAAAGTGATTGCGGTGTCGATGTATTGGCTGTAAATCGCCAAAAGTGCCTTTGCGTCCTCCTGCTGTGCCAAACGAATCATAATGGAATACCTTCCTCTATTTTTTTAGCATCATAGCACAGGAAAAAGTCCAGGGCAAGAGGAATCGGGCACTTTGCAGGACATCTTTTGCGGCTTATAGTGAGATAGTTCGCAAATTGCGATAACAGGCAATAAAATGAATGGAATCTGAAAAAGGCTATTGCGGAGGAAATTCGCAGGTTGTATGATAAGATAATAATATTTACGGAGTAAAAACCTTGCTTTGAACTGTTTTTCGTCAAAAATTGTGACCATACCTATTGGGAGTTTCACACGCGGATTATGAGACATGACTACTGGAAGGGTTGTTTTTTCAGCATCAAAGAGTATGAATTCCGAAAGCTTATTCGGGAAAACGCCGGGTATTTGCTGCGGTAGATGCCGAGTACGTTCTAGATGGCGACGTTTGACTGACCTAAGGTTTCTTGAGGCAAGCTGAATCTGGGAAGTATGCTGTTGCTCTGCGGAAAGTGATGAATGGAGGAGTAAGCGAATGAATCGCATGATTGAAAAATTTCAAAACCAAGAGTTTTCTGTGGGCACTTTTACACAGCTGCTCAGCCCCTTGGCAGTCGAGTGTTTGGGACAGACGGGGTTAGACTACGTCTTAATCGACACGGAGCATACAGCGGCAGGTATGGAATATCTGACGGCTGCCATTACTGCGGCAGATTCCGCAGGCATTGTACCGCTGGTGCGCATCAACGGTATTCAGCGAGACAAGGTTTTGCAGCCGCTGGATTATGGTGCCAAAGGGCTGGTCGTTCCCGCGGTGGAAACGGTAGAAGAAGTGCGGCAGTTGGTTTCTTACGCCAAATTTCCTCCGGTTGGAAATCGCGGTTTCTGCCCAACCAGAGACGGAAAGTTTGGTTATGACGAGGTGTCTCAGCAGGGGGTGGCAACCTATTTCGACCATGCCAACAAGGATACGCTGCTGATCCCTCAGTGCGAGACGAAAGGTTGCTTGGAGCATATCGAGGAAATTGCGGCGTTGGAAGGCGTGGACGGTATTTTTGTGGGGCCGTTTGATCTCTCGGTTGCGCTGGGACATCCTATGGACTTTCAATGTGAGGAGATGAAGGCTGCCTTTCAACGGATCCTGTCAGCCTGCCAAAAAAATAATAAGATCGCCTTTATCTTCTGCCCCGATGCCGCAACCGCTAAGCAGCGGAAGGCAGAGGGATTCCACAGTGCAACTGTGGGAATGGATGCACCAACTCTGATCGAACCCTATCGCACCGTTATGCGGGAACTTGAAGTTTGATTCAGAGCCTCGTCAGATTGCAAAATTATTTCCTGAAAAAAGCGAACCGAACATCATGACGAACCCTGATGTTCGTGAAAAAGATAAGGTTTTTCGGACAAGTATGTAATGCAGGGGAAAATAATAAGAGATTGAATCGTGGATTGAACCGAGAGATTATCATGGGATTATTCCATAAGCGAAGATTGCAGCTTTGACGCGGTTTGTAGACGAACCGGCAAAAGAAACAAATGACATGGCTTGAGGAGGAGACGCAGCATGGGAGAGTTTTCCAACATTAAAAACCAAGCTCTGACGGAGCGAGTAGAAGAGCGCCTTCTCCGGTATATTCTGGAGGAAAATCTGCCCATAGGGGCTAAACTGCCCAACGAGTATGAATTGGCAAATCTATTTGACGTCGGTCGCAGTACCATCCGTGAGGCGGTAAAGCTGCTGGTGTCCCGTGGAGTTTTGCGAGTAAAGCACGGCTCAGGCACCTATGTTTTGTCCACCACGCCGCTGCGAGCCGACCCGTTGGGCTTAAAGGCTATCGAGGACAAAATGCAGCTCGCGTTGGATCTGACGGATGTGCGGATGATGCTGGAGCCGAATATTGCAGAGATGGCTGCGCGGAATCGCACAGAGGAAGAGGCTCGGACGTTAGTGGAGTACTGCGATGCAGTTCGGTCAAAAATAGCCGCCGGAGAGGACTATCTGGCGGCGGATGTGGCTTTCCACTCCCATATTGCAAAGTGCTCACACAACATGGTGGTGGAACCGCTGGTGCCTATTATTGATGCTGCAGTTGTGCTGATTGCGAATATTACCCGTAAGGCCCTGCTGAAAGACACCATAGAGACCCATGAGCAGATCGTCAACGCGATCTTAGAACGTGATACGATGGGTGCACGCGCAGCAATGTCGATTCATTTGGCATTGAACCGCAATGTCATCAAGCAGGAATATAAGAAAAACAGAGAAGAGCAAACGCAAGAAGACTGACTGAAAACCATCCGGCTGTTCACTTTGGGCAGCCGGAATTTTTCTTTTTTCAAAAGTCATCAGATGACATTTTCGGCGTGTTTAACATAAGAACGAAATTTCCCCTTGTTTTTTCCCGCTTTTTAATCGTTTTTATGCGAATTACACAAGAGCGATTGTTTTTTTTGCGGAAAAGCTGAATTGAATTTAGACAACTTGAAAGAGAAAAGGTACAAAAGTATAATCAAATCATAATAGGAACTATATAGTAATAGGGGAAGGACAAAAGGAAATGTCGTTCTCCGGCCATTACACTTTATCCGATAAGCGGAGTTCTGACAAAACAAACCATCAAAAAGATGGAAAAAAATGAAAGTGAGGGTTTTCTCATGAAGATTACTGCTGTCAATACCTACTATGTGCGTCCCCGTTGGGGATTTGTAGAAATTGAGACCGATGAGGGCTACACCGGCTGGGGCGAGGCTGTGCTGGAAGGCCATGCCGACGCTGTTCTGGCTTGTGTCAATGAGTACAAGCCCTATCTGATTGGACA
>JAKSQE010000031.1 GCA_024404295.1 Oscillibacter sp. | reverse complement strand
CGCGAGCCTTCTCCACGTTCAGCATCTTGCCCCACAGGGGAAGGATGGCCTGGAAGCGGGAGTCACGACCCTGGGTGGCGGAGCCGCCTGCAGAGTCACCCTCGACGATGTAAATTTCAGTCAGTTCGGGGTTATTCTCGTTGCAGTCGCGGAGTTTATCAGGCATGGCCGCTCCGCCCAACGCACTCTTGCGGCGGATGGACTCTCTGGCTCTCTTTGCTGCCTCACGGGCACGGTTTGCCATCAGTGCCTTGTCCAGCACCATGCGGCCCACCTGAGGATTTTCCTCCAGGAAGGTATCCAGTTTTTCCGTCACAATGCTATTCACCAGCGTGCGGATCTCACTGTTGCCCAGTTTGGCCTTGGTCTGGCCCTCAAACTGGGCCTCGGTCAGCTTGACGGAGATGACGCAGGTCAGACCCTCACGGCAATCCTCGCCGGAGATCTTCTCGTCGTCCTTCAGCATTTTAATTTTACGGCCGTAGTTATTCAGCACGGTAGTCAGCGCACGCTTGAAACCCTCTTCATGCATACCGCCTTCGGGGGTGTGGACGTTGTTGGCAAAGGAGAGCATGGTCTCGTTATAGCCGTCGTGATACTGCATGGCGATCTCCGCCACGGAGTCATCCTTCTGACCGGCCATGTAGATCACGCCATCGTGGATCTCGGTCTTATTCTTATTCAAGTAGGTGACAAATTCCCGGATACCGCCCTCAAAGCACATGGAGTCATAGCGGTCTTTTTCGGGTTTTTCCGCCGATTCGGCACGATTGTCGGAAATCGTGATACGCAGACCGGCGTTCAGGAATGCCTCCTCCCGCATGCGGGTATGAAGCGTGTCGTAGGAATAGATCAGATCCTCGAACATCTCGGGATCGGGCTGGAATGTGACGGTAGTACCGGTGTGATCGGTGGTGCCCACCACGGTCATTTCCTGCGTCACATGGCCGCGGGAGAACTTCATCTCGTGGATCTTGCCATCACGATGCACCTGCACGGTGAGCCACTCGCTCAGTGCGTTGACCACAGATGCACCCACACCGTGCAGACCGCCGGAGACCTTATAACCGCCGCCGCCAAACTTGCCGCCGGCATGGAGGACGGTGTAAACCACTTCCAGAGCGGGCTTACCGGTCTGAGCCTGGATGTCTACTGGGATACCACGTCCGTTATCCACCACGGTGATGCTGTTGCCTTCATTGATGCTTACCTGAATCTCGGTGCAGTAACCGGCCAGTGCTTCATCAATGGCGTTGTCTACGATCTCATACACCAGATGGTGGAGACCGGAAGTGGATGTAGAACCGATATACATACCGGGGCGTTTGCGGACAGCTTCCAGACCTTCCAGAACCTGAATTTCCGAAGCGTCATACTCGGTTTCCACCGTGGTAGACTGTAAAATTTCATTATCTGCCATAGAAACTCCTTTCATGGGCGGATCTCCGCCCGCTGCAAGGCAAAGGGAACCAGGCGGGCAAATCCTGCCCGCTTCTCTTTGCCTCGGGGAATAATCATTATTCGTTACAATACCAGCTTATCGCTCTCCACACGGCCTTTCAGGGTGGAGGTATTCAACTGGCTCAAATAGACGATTTGAGGGTGATAGGGATGATCACAGACCACAAAGGACTTTGGCAGTTCGCCGGAAACATCCAGCACCACACTGTCCTTTTCCGCCTGCTTCAGATAGTCCATCGTACGCTTAGAGGTAGAGCATTTATCCAAATCAAAGATGCCGATGATCCGGCGTTCGGGAACGATCTCATTTTGGCCGAGGTGGAGGTACATCAGTGATTTCCCCCCACCATTTCCATACTGGTCACGCCGTGGCTCATCTTACATTCTTCCACAGCCTTATGGATCATCTCCTTGACTTCGCGAGGATCTTTCACATTGATGACCAGCAGGTGAGGGATACTTTTATCGGAAGATCGAATTGCAATCGTACCTACGTTGAAAAATCTCTGAAACAGGCTAATGGTCAGTTCCAGATCCACCACGCGGTAGAGCAGAATTTCATCCTGTTTAATACTTAAAAACCCTTTTTCCACAAAAAAACGATCTTCACTGAGTGCGTATTTTGTAAAGGACATCGGTCGTCCAAAATAACGTTTGCGGTCTTGCCAAATATAATTGATAGGATCCATCGTTCATATCCTCCAAAATACCTTTTTCACTGCAGTTTTCCGCTTTTTATATATAAAGTCTTACCCTTCAGCAATTTTTCCAGTCGATCATCTTCGCAACAGGTGATAAACACCTGACCACCCTGAATGCGATTCAGAACAAATTCCTGCCGTTTGGGATCCAGTTCGGAAAGAACATCGTCCAGTAAAAGAACAGGATATTCACCGGTGTCCTGCTGAAAAATCTCTCGTGCCGCCAGCTTCAAACTCAGCGCAGCGGTACGTGTTTGTCCCTGAGAGGAATAAGTTTTTGCCAGATTGCCATCAATTTCCACAATCAAATCATCTTTATGTGGACCGGACAAACACTGGCGGCTTGCGATCTCAGCGGCACGGTGTGCTTCCTGATGACGTAGCAGTTGCTCAAAGATCACCTGTGGGCTGGCCTCAGGATCCGTAACCGTGCTGACCGTTTCATACCGTAAACCGAGCTGTTCATGACCACCGGAAAAATCACTATGGACGGCAGGTGCAACCTGTTTCAGTCGCTTCACAAAATGCGCCCGATAATGGACAATCACCGCACCGGCTTTCGCCATACCCAGAGAGAATTCATCCAGTGTATCCAGCAGGGAGGGTTTTTCCTCGCTGTCTCTCAAAATGCGGATCTTATGCTCATGCAGACGCTTATACTCCGCCAATGCCTGTGCATAGCGGGGACGAAGCTGGCAAATGCAGTCGTCCAGATATTTGCGCCGGGCAGCTGCACCCTCCCGAATCAGATATAAGTCCTCAGGACAAAACAGCACACTTTGAAAAATGCCGGACAGTTCCGCTGTATTTTTCAGTTTCACACCGTTGGCACGCAACTCTTTACGACTTCCCCGGTTTAATTCTGCTTCCAATACGAACAGACGCTCTCGGGCCGTAATGTCCCCCTTCAAAAAGGCGTGATCCACACCAAATTGAATCAGTTCCTTATCAAACCGTGCCCGATGACTTAATCCCGAAAGGTACCCAACCGCTTCCAGAAGATTTGTTTTTCCCTGAGCGTTGTCACCGTAGATCACGTTCACCTGAGGGTCAAATTTTGCCTCCAGATGGGTATAATTGCGGAAATAATCCAGTGTTAGAGCATCAATCCTCATAAGCTACCGTGTAATGTCTACCCTCAAAGCAGACATCGTCGCCAGGGCGAATTTTTTTTCCCCGCATGGTACAAACTTCACCGTTGACCGATACTTCACCGTTCTGTACGCATTCTTTTGCAATCCCGCCGGATTCAACCAGATTGGCAAATTTCAGCAGATCCTGCAATTTGATAAATTCCGTTGTAATGGTTATTGTCTTCATTTTATTCGGCATTCTTCAGGCGGACAGGCAGCACCATATACAGGAAATTCTCTTCCCCCTCCGTAGGTACGATGATGGCGGGAGAAACACCTGTGTTTAACTCGATCTTTACTTTATCAGCAGGAGCAAAGCGCAGAGCTTCCATCAAATAGCGATTGTTAAAACCGATCTCCAATTTGTCACCGTCGCCTGTCACACGGCAAATATCCTTTGCCTCGCCGTTTCCGGTCTTAGCAGACAGCATGACTTTATCATGGTCGAACAGGCAACGAACGGGACTTTTCAGCTTATCGGAGATCACAACAGAAACACGATCAATGCTTTCAATGAGGGCCTTTGTATCAGCCACAATGCTGATTGGATTCTTGCGTGGAATTGCGTTTTTATAATCCAAAAATTCTCCCTCTAACCGGCGGCATATCAGCTGGGTATCTCCCACTTCAAACAGAATATGGCGCTTGCCAAGAGTGACCTGTGCCAGATCTTCCACATCGCTGCAGATACTTTTTACTTCGTTCAGTGCAGAACCGGGCGCCACAAAGGAGAATCCACCGCCCTCTAATTTGTCCACGGGTTCCTTCCGAATTGCCAGGCGGAAACCGTCTACTGCCACCATTGTCATCTTCATATCAGCGATTTCAAACAATGCACCGGTATGCACGGGGCGGCTTTCATTGGTAGACACCGCAAAAGCAACTTCTTCAATCATTGCTTTCAGGGTCTTCTGCTTCATGCTCATACTATATTCGCTTTCCACTTCAGGCAGTTCCGGATAATCTGCTGCAGAAAGTCCCAAAATGTCAAAATCCGCATCACCGCAGCTCAGGTGCACCATCATCTTCTCATCAGCGGTAAATGTAATCATATCATCCGGCATACGACGAATGATATCGCCAAACAAACGTGCATTCAGCACAATATCACCAGACTCAACAACATTTGCAAACACGTTGGTACGAATACCGGTCTGCATGTTATAGCCAGAAACCGTCAGCTGCTGATCCGCGTGGATCAAAAGTCCTTCCAGTGCAGGAATGGAGCTTTTCTGGGCGACAGCACGGCTGGTTACAGAGATCGCATTTTGAAGAAAGACTTTTTCACAGGAAAATTTGATCATAATCGTCCCTCACTCTCAAATGAATGATTTTTAGAGAAATAAAACAGAAAAAATATTTTTTAGAAATAATAGTATTAAGAAAAAAATATGTGGAAAAGTGGACAAAAGGTAGATATCGCAAGGGATTTGAGTTCACAAGGAATTGTGGAAAAAAAGGAATAAGAGAAAGAAAAAGTAAAATCTAAAAATTATCCACAACAAACATATTCTTTTTCACATAATAAGTGGAAAAGAATCAGTGCTTTGCAGTGATATTGGTTTTAATTTCCTTAACGGTTTCCGCAAAGGAGGGGTCAGCGCGCATTTTCTTTTCGACTTCTTTTAGAGAATAGATAACCGTGGAATGGTCACGTCCAAAAATTTTACCGATATCATCCTGAGAAAGATTGGTCATGCTGCGAATGAGGTACATTGCAACTTGACGGGCAAAGACAGCGTCTTTGATACGCTGCTGACCGCAGATAATTTCCTTTTCCAGGTTAAAATATCTGCTAACAAATTCCAAAATCGTATCAGGCGTAGGAATATACTCATTGTTACGACTTAAAATGTCCTGCATTGCACGCTTAACTGTTTCCTCGTCAGCATCGTTGCCTAACAGGTCGCGATAAGCCATGATTTTATTGATAGTTCCTTCCAGCTGGCGAACGTTTGCCGTAACATTTTGAGCAATGTAAGAAGCAATATCATCCGGCAATTCCATTCCCATCAAAGCCGACTTGTTTTTGACAATGGCCAGTCTGGTCTCAAAGTCCGGAGGAGCTACGTCTACCAAAAGACCCCATTCAAAACGGGTACGAAGACGGTCTTCCAGCATGGTCATTTCAGAAGGAGGACGGTCGGAAGTCAAGACGATTTGACGACCGGACTCATACAGGTTGTTAAACGTATGGAAGAACTCTTCCTGGGTCTGCTTTTTACCGGCAATGAATTGAACGTCATCTACCAGCAGCAAATCTGCCTGACGGTATTTTTCCCGCATTTCGGTAGTTTTTCCCTCGCGGATGGCATTCACCAGTTCATTCGTTAGGTCATCGCCTTTGACATACGCTATTTTTGCATGAGGATCATTCTTGCGAATGACGTTGGCAATGGCATAAATCAAATGGGTCTTTCCCAAGCCGGAATCGCCGTAGATCAGAAGGGGGTTATAATTTTGTGCGGGATGATCTGCAACTGCCATGGAAGCAGCATAAGCCAACTTATTGGAAGGACCGACCACGAAGGTTTCAAAGGTAAATTCATCGGAAGTAAAACGGTCGGAAGTTTTCTTCGGGGAGTTACCCTGCAGTTCTGCAAGACCTTCACGATTCAGAATTTGAACTTGAAATTCTTTAGAAAACAGATTTTTCAGTGCGGATTGAATGTTTCCTATAAAAAGTTCTTCAATGTAACCCTTTTTAAATTCATTGTCACAATGAAGAAAAAACGTATCGTTTTTTAAATCAACAGCTGTTAATTCATCGAACCATGTGGAGATCGTGGTTTCGGAAAGGTCGCCCTTAAGCTGCTGAAGAACATTGTCCCAAATATCAGCGACAGAATGCAATCGGAACACCTCTCTTTGACAAAAATGAGCATAATAATACATAAGTATTATACCGGAAAATAGAGGAAAACGCAATACATATTCTAAATAATAAAGTTCAAATAAATTCGTAGTTCAAAAAAACAAGATATTGTGGTTCATAAAAAAATAAAAATCTATATATTTGAAAAGTTGAAAGAAAACAAATACGAAAGGAGAAAAAAACAAGGATTTTTCAAGTTAATCTTGACACTTTTTGAAAAAGTATGTATACTAAGCGATGCGTCACAATGACGTTTGATATTTGATTACTGCGCTGTTTTTAACAGTGTCGAGTAAGTGTCACCGCAAGGTGACCGTAAATCTGACAGGAGGTGTCTCAACATGGCAACGAAACGTACCTATCAGCCCAAGAAGCTGCATGGCCAGAAGGTTCACGGCTTCCGTAAGAGAATGGCAACTGCCAACGGCCGTAAGGTCCTGGCCCGCCGCCGCGCCAAGGGCCGTGCCCGCCTGAGCTACTAAGCGAAGGAATGCGCGGGAGACACCTGAACAATGTCCTTTAGGGGCGGTGGGAATGAAACGAATTCCTCCGTCCCTGGATTTGTTTCTATACGAGGATTTTGTTGAGGTGGCGCAGGAACAGGAGGCAACCAAGATGAAACGAGCGGTGACGCTGAAGGAAAATTATGAATTCCAGCGGATTTTTCATAAGGGAACATCTGCCGTCAGCAATTGTATGGTGCTGTATTGCAGAAAAAACCATTTGGGAAGAAACCGTTTGGGATTAGTGTCCTCTACCAAGTTGGGTAAGGCTGTTGTGCGTAACCGCACAAGACGCCGCCTTCGGGAGGTCTACCGTCTTCACAAGGGGC
This sequence comes from Oscillibacter sp., assembly GCA_024404295.1. GTDB lineage: Bacteria > Bacillota > Clostridia > Oscillospirales > Oscillospiraceae > Oscillibacter. Next base: position 4,198 of record JAKSQE010000031.1, on the reverse strand, counting down.
AATTGAAACAGGGATATGATTTGATTTTGGTCGGTCGTGGACGGACAAGTTCTGTTCCCTGGTCAGAATTAAATGTTCAGTTTGAAAAGCTTTGCCAAAAGTTGGATTTATTGGAGAAAATGCCATGAAAACCATTCTTTTAGCATTGATTCAATTTTACCGAACTGCAATCTCTCCTTATCGTCCACCTTGCTGCCGGTTTACCCCAACCTGTTCGCAATATGCGCTGGAAGCCATCGAAAAATATGGTGCCCTGAAGGGCGGCTGGATGGCTTTTCGTCGAATTCTGCGCTGCAATCCCTTTCATAAGGGAGGCTACGACCCTGTTCCCTAACGCAGGGAACAATTTTCCGAGTATTGGAGGAAATCCCCATGATGTCGACCTTAGGTTATTACATTTGTATTCCCTTTGCATGGCTGGTTCGATTTTTCTATAACCTGACCAGCTCCTACGGCGTCGCAATTATTTTGTTCACTCTGGTCATCAAGTTGATCATGCTGCCCTTCCAAATGAAATCCAAGCGCAGCATGATGCGTATGAACCGCCTGAACGGCCAGATGAAAGAGATTCAAAAGAGATACGCCAACAATCAGGTAAAACAGCAGGAAGAATTGCAGAAGCTCTATGCCGAAGAGGGTGTGAACCCTGCGGAAGGTTGTATTTGGAGCTTTTTACCCTTCCCCATTCTGATTGCTCTGTACTCCATTATTCGTCAGCCCATTACCCACTTCATGATGCTCAAGCAGAGTGTTGTGACCGAATTGATCAGCGCTGTTGCTGAGACCGGTTATGATATGAGTGGTATCGTCATGATGAGAGGCGGAGAGTGGGTTCTGAAGAATGACCTGCCCCAGATCGCTGCTTACGGTCAGATCAACCTGGTCAAGGCAGTGCAGGAACTGGGCATTTCCCTGCCTGAAGGCTGGGTGAACATGAACTATAACTTCATCGGTTTGGATCTGGCCAATACGCCCTGGACCATGGTGAAGAATTTCAGCATGACTTGGGCCGTGATCGGCCTGATTCTGATTCCTCTGCTGGCAGGCGGCTCTCAGATCGTTCTGACGAAGGCCACCATGAAGACCCAGCCCCAGAGCGACGGAACCGGCGGCAGCATGAAGGCTATGATGTACACGATGCCTTTGATGAGCGTGTATATTGCATTCATTATGCCTGCTGCACTGGGCATCTACTGGATCGCGCAGAGCGCATTCTCTCTGGTGCAGGAAATCGCTATGAACAATGTCTTCACCAAGAAGATGGAAGAGGAAGAAGAGGCTCGCATTGCTGCGCGTCAGGCTGACCGTCAGAAACGCATGGAAGAGGGTCGCAAGCAGCAGGAGCTTCAGCGCCAGCAGGAAGCACAGAAGAAGACACTGCGTGAGAAGCAGCAGGCCGCTCAGGATGCGAAGGCATCCAAGGCTGCAAAGGCTGCCAACAGCACTTCTGAGGCTGGCCGTGTAGGGGATCGTCCCTATGCCCGCGGCCGTGCCTACAAGGCAGACCGCTATGATGATGCAAAATAAGGAGCCGTTATGAGACAGTTTATTGATGTAACGGGTAAGACGGAAGACGAAGCCATCCAGAATGCTTTGGTTCAACTGGGAATGGATCGTGACGATGTTTCCGTGGAGATTCTGGAGCGTGCCAAGTCCGGATTTTTAGGTCTGGGCAGCAGCCCTGCTAAGGTGCGTGTCAGCTACGGTCCCGAGGAAGAGGAGGAACCTGCTCCTGTTGTCAAGACCGCACCGGTGAAAGAAAAGCGCACCGAAAAACCCGTGAAGAAAGTGGAACCTAAAAATCCCCCTGCAAAGAAAGAGGAAAAGCCTGCCAAGGTTGAAAAGCCCGCTCCTCAAAAGGTGGAAACAGCACCTGTTGCCGATCTGGGCGATGAAGTCAACGACGAGAAGGCACAGGCTATCCGCAAGTTCCTTGCCGGCCTGTTAGAGCAGATGGAAGTTCCTGCTGAGATTCATGTGTATCTGCCCGAAAAGGGCCGGTATAAGGTGATTTTGGAGGGAAACAATCTGGGCGCTCTGATTGGCCGCCGCGGTGAGACGCTGGATGCCATTCAGCAGTTGACCAGCTACTCTGTGAACCGCACCGGTGGTCGTGTCCGTGTTCAGCTGGATGCGGAGAACTACCGTGCAAAGCGGGAACAGAGCCTGGAGCATCTGGCTAAGAAAGTGGCTGCCAAGGTCATCAAGTATCGCCGCAGTGTGACGCTGGAACCCATGAACGCTTACGAGCGCCATGTGATCCACACCGCCCTGCAGGATGAGCCCGGTGTTACCACCTACTCTACCGGCGTGGATCCCAACCGCCGTGTGATCGTGGCTTACGACCGCGACAAGAAATGAAATGCAAAAGAGACCTGAGAGTGATCTCGGGTCTCTTTTTTGTGTAGAAAAGAAAAATGGTTTCTTTTCAGATAGCAAATGACAGGATTCTATAACGGAAACTACATTTTTTCTGCACTGTGCTTGACAAAGCAGGTAAAAAATGTTACGCTACCACCGTTCAAAAGCGATGAACGGGAAAGAGTAGCGAATCTGCTTGCTTGCAGAGAGAGGACGGTTGGTGCAAGTCCTTACAAGCGGTGCGTGAAGGCCTCCCGGAGCTGCGAAGCGGAAATGCTTTGCCGGACACCCGCCGTTATCGGGAGAGAGTGCGTATCAGCCAGATACGAATTCAGGTGGAACCACGGACAAGATTTGTTCGCCCTGAGCCGAAATGCGGCTTGGGGCGTTTTATTTTTACTCCCCAGCCAAATACTGAAAAGGAGAGTTATTCCATGAAAAACAGCGAGAAGTCTTTTGCAATTGTGAACCTCTGCAAAAACCGCGGCTTTGTCTATCCCGGCTCCGAGATTTACGGTGGCCTGGCGAACTCTTGGGACTACGGCCCTCTGGGTGCTGAGTTCAAGAACAACGTGAAGAAGGCATGGCTGAAGAAGTTCGTGCAGGAGAATCCCTACAACGTGGGTCTGGACGCTGCCATCATCATGAACCCCCAGACCTGGATCACCACCGGTCACGTGGCTTCCTTCTCTGACCCCCTGCTGGACTGTAAGGCTTGTAAAGCCCGCCATCGCGCCGATAAGCTGATCGGCGAGGTCCACAACGAGGTCAACGTGGACGCCATGAGCTTCGACGAGATGGACGTTTTTATCTCCGAGCATGAGGACATTGTCTGCCCCGTGTGCGGCAAGCATGACTTCACTCCCATTCGTAAGTTTAACCTGATGTTCAAGACCGCCATCGGCGTCACCGAGGACAGCAGCTCCACCTGCTATCTGCGTCCCGAGACTGCTCAGGGCATTTTCGTGAACTTCAGTAACATTCAGCGCACCACCCGCCGCAAGCTGCCCTTCGGCGTCTGCCAGGTTGGTAAGGCTTTCCGTAATGAGATCACCCCGGGCAACTTCACCTTCCGTACCCGTGAGTTTGAGCAGATGGAATGTGAGTTCTTCTGCCAGCCCGGCACGGATCTGGAGTGGTTCGCCTACTGGAAAGATTTCTGCCAGAAGTGGCTGCTGGATCTGGGCATCAAGGCTGAGAACATCCGCCTGCGTGACCACGAGCCCGCTGAGTTGGCTTTCTATTCCCGTGCTACCACTGATATCGAGTATGCCTTCCCGTTCACCGATTGGGGCGAGCTGTGGGGTATTGCTGACCGTACCAACTACGATCTGGGCCGCCATCAGGAGGCTTCCGGCAAGGATCTGACCTACTACGATCAGGAGAAGAACGAGCACTATGTTCCCTATGTCATCGAGCCCTCCCTGGGCTGCGACCGTGTGGCTCTGGCCTTCCTGTGCGAGGCCTATGACGAGGAAGTTGTGGATGCCGAAAAGAACGACGTCCGTGTGGTGCTGCACCTGCATCCCGCTCTGGCTCCCTTCAAGGTGGCTGTTCTGCCCCTGAGCAAGAAGCTCAGCGACAAGGCTCTGGAGATTCAGCAGGAACTGTCTAAGGACTGGATGGTGGACTTCGACGAGACCGGTTCTATCGGCAAGCGTTATCGCCGTGAGGATGAGATCGGCACGCCCTACTGCGTCACCGTGGACTTCGACACCGTGGGCGATGCGGAGAAGGAAGGCGACAACTGCGTCACCGTCCGTGACCGTGACACCATGGAGCAGGTGCGTATCCCCATCAGCGAGCTGAAGGCTTATCTGACTGAGAAGCTGGCTTA
>JAKSQE010000030.1 GCA_024404295.1 Oscillibacter sp. | reverse complement strand
GTTTGGCGGCAGCCGAGAAGTATACGTCAGTGTGACTGCATGTACGTTTGCGGCCGCCTTACTGGACTTGATCAAGGCACTGCCCGGACAACTGGGCATGACGGGTCTACTGAGTTTTGCTTCCGCACATCTTCCACTGTTTGATTTGGGCCTGGGGTGGATCTGCCCGGCGCTTGTGGGCCTTGTGGTGGGCCTGATCTGGAAAGCTGCCAGCAGAAAGAAATAACGAGAACAGGAGAAAAGGCTGGTCAGTGCAAGCTGACCAGCCTTTCAAGTTCTTTGAATTTAGTTTGCCAGGTCACGATACAGGAAGGTGACGACCTGACCACGTGTGCAGGGATTGGTGGACAGAAGATTGCTGCCATCGCCCTGAACAACGCCTGCGCCGCAAGCCCACTGGAAAGCGGAGATCGCATAGGAAGGAACGGAGAATGCGTCGTTGTAGCTGAGGATGTTGGTATCCTCGCCGACACTCAGATCCTTGCCGGCAACTTTTTCGCTGCGATACAGGAAGGTTACGAATTGTGCGCGAGTTACCGTTGCGTTGGGAGCAAAGGCGGTTGCGGTCGCGCCGGTCGTAATGCCATTCTCAGCAGCCCAGGCAACTGCCTTAGCGTAGTAGGCGCTGGCATCCACATCGGTGAAGGTAGCAGCCTTGGTGGGCTCGGGGCAGCCCATGGCGCGCCACAGGAAGGTGACGACCTGACCACGCGTGCAGGCAACATTGGGAGCAAAGGTGGTGTCGGAAGTACCGGTGGTGATGCCGCTTGCCACAGCCCAAGCCACAGCAGGTGCGTAGTAGGCATTGGCATCCACGTCTGCGAAGGTCTTAGCGCCTTCCACCATGCCGACGTAATCCTTCTCACTCAGGTTGGAGGAGAAAACGAAGTTGCTGATGAAAGCATATTCATCTCTCTGGTGGCCCTTATTGGTCAGGGTATTGGCGAACAGAGCCACATTCAAGGTACCATCGCTGTAAGAGAAGCCCAGAATACCATTCTTCAGGAAGTCATTGTAAGCCTTCAGACGGTCAGCGGTGTTGGTGGGGATGAATCCCTCGGTGGGGGTCTTCTTGCCATCGACCTTAACCAAAACGTCAGCATCCTTGGGAACTGCGGAGAAGTAGCCAAAGCCATAGCCATACATCACATCATCGCCGTCAGCGATATAGCTGGTGTTGACCAAAGTCTCATCGGGATAGGTGACATATGCAAGGCAGTCCATAGCGCCGGACAGGCCGGTGTAGGTGGTGCCGGGGAGCAGGTCGGCAGCGGCGGTCACAGCGGACTTGCTGTAGCCAATGTAGGGCATGCCTTCCTTGACGGCTGCCTTAGCGGCATCGTTCAGAGCGGAGGAACCAACCACGACGGTGGCCTTCTTCAGGCTCTCGGTGACGGTGAAGTTCATGGCTTCCATGGCCACACGATCATAGTTCCAGCTGTTTGCAGAGCTGACCTGAGGATTGTAAACAAAGCCGGAGGAAGCAGTGCCGGGAGTGCCGGTCAGATAAACGGTGGGGTTCTTGATGATCTTTGCGTTGATGCCAGCGCCGTAAACACCGGTAGCGGACAGGATGTAGTTCTTGGAAACAGTCAGATAATCAGCATAGGAGCAAATGAAGTCGCCCTTGTTAGCACCATCGGTGATGAAGCCAACGGTTTTGCCGGCTTTCAGCAACGTGTTGACGGCAGCGGTGGAGTCCTCAGAGACATTGGAGATGATGACATCTGCACCAACAACACCGGTGAAGTAAGAGGTAAAGCCCTTCAGGAAAGCGACGGTATCGTCGTGATCCATGTCAACACCGCAGACTGCCTTGATCGTTTTGTAAGCAGCGGGCTCAGCCACGGTAACCATGTCGAAGCCGCGGGTCTCGTTGAAGGAAGTGATGCCCTCGGAATACAGAACGGTCCAGCCATTGATCAGAGTGCCGTCATACAAAGCGCCGTTGGCTACGCTACGCTTTGCCTGATACATGGAGATGACCAGGGTACCCTTGGGATAAGTGACGCCGTTATAAGTGAAGGAAGCGGTAGTGAGGTTTGCCTTGACACCGTTACGGGTCAGCCACTCCATCATGTCGGAAGCAGCCTGCAGGTTGGACTGGTTCACGCCGTCCATGGGGATGATGTAGCACTCGGGATAGAAGTTACCGTTCTGGCCCTTGCCGTTAAACTCGGGACGGAAGATATCCATCTCAGCGCCTTCAACGTCATACTGGTCGCACAGCCACTGGCCAACCAGTTCAAATGCATCAGAGTTAAAGTTGGTCACGCCACGCTCGAAGATCTTGACCTGAGCAGTCAGATAGTCGATCTTCTCGGCAGCAACGTATGCGGCGTTGCCCAGAATACCGTAGGAAACAGCCTGAGCGGTGGAATCGCAGTAGGCGGGCAGCTCAACGGTGTAAGCAACAGCACCGTGCAGCATGGCGAACTGGGGCGTGTAGCTGGTGGACATATCGTCCCAGGGATCAGCCCAGTAGGTCTCTTTACCGTTGCCGGTGTACTCCAGATAGTCACGCTGGGGGATCACATAGCTGTTGTACTCGTCGTTATTGGCCACAGCGGCAATACCCAGAGCCTCGCCGCCGGGGATCAGATGTTCAGCCAGCAGGTCATACTCGAAGTTGGGCTCGTGGGGGGGGTCGCAGGGCTCGCACTGGAATGCGGTAACACGGCCGTGGAACTCGGCGAAGGAAACGGGGTTGTAGGCGCAGATCAGGGACTGCATGTTAGCGGTCTCGGAAGTGGTCTGGAAGGAGTTATCACGGTTCAGATCGTAACCGTTGGAGGACTGACGGGTCAGATAAGTACGGCCGTCCACGTTCTCTTCGGGAACCAGGATAAAGAACACGTCACTCAGCAACTCGTCCTTTACGCTGATGGTCTGGTTCTTGCTGGTGTAGTACTTGGCCAGATCGACCTTGCCGGACTTGCCATTGTTGTCGACGGTCAGATAGCCCAGATAGGAGGCGGAATCCTTCACCAGGTCGGGAATAGCCACGCTGCCGGCCTCGCCCACGGGGCCCATTTCGGTGGCCAGCTCAGCCTTACCTTCGGCGGTGAAGCCGGTCAGAGTCTTGTAGGAGATGCTCTTCTGAGAGGTGATCATCTCAGCAAACTTCATGACACCGTCGGTAGCGGCGGTCTCGTTGGAGTGAACGTTGGAGTACAGAACGGGCAGGCGGATGTCATCATACTTGCCCTTGGCAATGTCAGCCAAAACAGCGGTGGGGTTGGCCTCAGCCTTTTCCTTCAAAGCCAGCCATGCATCGACGGTGGCCTTGCTGTCGGCAACGATCAGGTAAGGCATCTCACGGCCGGCGGTGGACTTACCCATGGAAGCCAGCTTGGTGTACAGGCCGTTCTTGGCACCATTGGCAGCCACGGTCTCCAGATCCTTGTAGATCTCCCACATGGTGTGGAAGTTCTCATAGGGAGCGACTTTCACCAGAGAAGAGCCAACCTTGCTGCCGTCCACGGAAGCGGACAGGTTAAAGTAGCCGCAATTATCCAGATAAGAACCGCCGTTGGTGTGCGGCACGCTGTAGTCCACGGTATCAGACACGTTGCCGTACCAGTCGGTCTTATAGAAGTAGCAGTTGATGTCGGAGGTGACGGTCAGAACGACCTTGCCGTTCTTGGTGGAAGCGGACATCTTGACGTTGTCAAACATCGGGGTACCGCCCTGGGTCTTCCAGCTTTCCAGAGCGCCGCCGTCCTTCATGTTGGGATACAGAACGGGGTTGGCATAGGGCTTGGAAGCGTCGCGGACCAGAGACAAGGCTACCTTGCCGGCTGCAATAGCGGCGTTGACCTGCTCCAGCGTCTTGCCGGAAACGGGAATGTCAACGGAAAATTTCTGGTCAGCAGACAGGGACACGATAGCGTCCACGTTGTAAGAGATGCCCAGATCGGGGTCATCCTTGGGATACATGTCAGTGACTTTTACCGCTGCGGAAGCAGGGGCAACCATCAGAGACATGGTCAGAGCCAGAGCCAACAGGAGACTCAAACTCTTGCTGATGAAATTTGTTTTTTTCATGGGGGTTCCTCCTAAAAGATTGGTCACAGTCCGTGCGGACTGCAACGGCTGTATGAATCATAGTATAAATGAATATATATTCATAGTCAACTGTATACTTATTCATAAACGCACAAAAAAACGAGTCGAATCGGCTTCCTGCCTTTGGCACTTCTACCAAAAAAGTTATTTATGAAATGACGGAGCCATGTGAGCCGACAAAAAGCCCGCCCATTCCAGAAAAGATTCATAGAAACGAATATGATTCCGAAACAGGAAGGCTTTGAATGGAAATATGAACTTGTTTGGAAATATGCCCTGATATAGGGACTGGTGTTACCCGATAAACTGCTGGGTCCAGTAGTTTCCCTCCGCCACATAGCCTACGCCGATTTGCGTATAGCTTGCGTTCAAAATGTTGGCGCGGTGCCCGCTGGAGTTCATCCAGCCGTTCATGACGGCAGCGGGAGTGGCATATCCCATGGCGATATTCTCCCCGGCGGTACGGTAGCTCAGGCCAAAGCTGCGGATCATTTGGAACGGTGTACCGTAGGTGGGACTGTTGTGGGCGAAGTAACGGTTGTCCTTCATGTCTTGAGATTTATAGCGGGCTACACGGCTCAATTCCCAATTTAACGTCAGGGGAGCAAGACCCGCTTTGGCTCGCTCGACATTCACCAACCGTGCGACTTCCTGCTCATAGGACTGAACTGAACTGGACAGCGTTGGAATCGTCAGTCGATCTCCGGGATAGATCAGGTTGGGATTTGTTACCTGTGGGTTGGCGGCAATGATCTCACTGGTGCCTACTTGATATTTGACGGCCAGTTTCCACATGGTGTCCCCTGCTACCACAGTGTGGGTGGTTGAGGCAAAGGCAGATGTGGATAGCAGCAACAAGGCTGCACAAATGCAAAGAATCTTTTTCATATGAATACCTCCTTGCTAAAATTGTAACCGTTTTGTAACTTTTCTGACAAGGCGTAAAAGTTTCCAGAGCAGGGAGATATAAACAAAGTAAGAAGCAGGCCCCAAGAGGCCTGCTTCTAAAAAATGGCGGGATTATTATTTGCTTTATGCGTATTCTTGCTCGATCTGTTTGACCGTTTCATAAATATACTTGTTTTCCGGTACCGGAATCCCAAGTTCTTCTCCCATGCGAATCACGGTTCCTGCAAACATATCAACCTCAGACGGCTTTTTGTTAATGCGATCCTGACCCATGGAGGGCGTACTATTAGGATCCAGTGTTTTCTCAATCGCAATGCATTGACTGATGTCTGTTTCGGTCAAACAGATCCCTTTGGCATTTGCGATCGCCAGCACTTCCCGCATGGTGGCGATCAGGGAACGATAGGCATCCCTCTGGCAGATAGCACCGGAATAGGTGGTATCGTACACCATGCACACCTGATTGATGCCGACATTCAGCATATACTTAAACCACATGCAGCGCAAAATATCAGCTTCTTCTACATAAGGCATCTGAATGCGATCGAAGTACGCTTCTACGCTGCTTAGAACCTCAGGGTCGTTATCCTTCACGGTGCCGATATGTAATGCACCCATTTTCGTATATTGCAAGGAGTCTCCAAATTTCATTGCATCCATACCCAGAGCGACGGTATAGAGAATTCTGTTTGCTCCGTAGCGCTCACCGATGATCTCTTCACTGGAAATTCCGTTTAGCACGGACATAATAATGGTGTGCTCGTCAATAGAGGACTTCATAACATCCAATGCCGCATGAAGCCCGGTGTATTTCACGGCAACGATCAACAGGTCGGCGGGAGTAGCCTCCCTGTCGCTCACCATGTTAAATTTCGCCGTTTCGCCGTTGATCTGGAACGCCTGCTCTTTGTATTTCAAAAGGCGCTGTTCGTCCATCACGAAGGAAACTGCGTCACTTCCGGCAAACTTGGAAATGTGATTGGCATACATCAGACCTAATGCGCCCATGCCAACAATGGAGACTTTCAGAATATTCATCCGAGTACCTCGCCCATAAAAATTGAGATTGATATTCCTCATTGTATAATATTGTATGAGATCCGTCAATTAGATGAAATCCAGATACCCCCAAAAAGGCAGCACCCGGAATGATACCGGGTGCTGCCATAATTTGAATCTTATTCAGAAAAGCGTTCGCTTTTGCGAATTATTCGAACTCGACTGTTGCGGGGGGTTTGGAAGTCACATCGTAGAGGACACGGTTGACACCGGGCACCTCGTTGACAATGCGGACGCTGGCACGGTCGATGACCTCAAAGGGCAGACGTGCCCAGTCGGCGGTCATAAAGTCGTCAGTGGTGACGGCACGAAGAGCGATGGCGTAGTCGTAGGTGCGCCCATCACCCATAACGCCGACGGAGCGCATGTTGGTCAGGGCGGCAAAGTACTGATCGGGGCAGTGCTCCAGATTGGCGTTGGCCAACTCCTCACGGAAGATAAAGTCGGCATGGCGCAGCAGATCCAGCTTGTCCTTGGTCAGATCGCCAATGACGCGGATAGCCAGACCCGGGCCGGGGAAGGGCTGGCGGCTCACCAGGTATTCGGGCAGTCCCAGTTCACGGCCCAACTGACGCACTTCATCCTTGAAGAGCAGACGCAGGGGTTCCACGATCTCCTTAAAATCCACAAAGTCAGGCAGACCACCTACATTGTGGTGGCTCTTAATGACGGCAGCCTTGCCCAGGCCGGACTCGATGACATCGGGGTAGATCGTGCCCTGTGCAAGGAAGTCCACAGCACCGATCTTTTTGGCCTCTTCCTCAAAGACGCGGATGAATTCCTCGCCAATGATCTTGCGCTTGCGCTCCGGCTCGGTGATTCCGGCCAACTTGTTCAGGAAGCGCTCCTCAGCATCCACGCGAATGAAGTTGATGTCCCACTTTGCAAAAGCGGCTTCCACTTCGTCGCCCTCATTCAGACGCATCAGGCCGTGATCCACGAACACGCAGGTCAGCTGCTTGCCCACAGCCTCAGCCAACAGAGCGGCGGCAACAGAGCTGTCCACACCGCCGGACAGAGCCAGCAGTACTCGACCGTCACCGATCTTTTCCTGCAGGGCCTTAATGGCGGTGACCTTGTAGTCGCCCATCGTCCAGTCGCCCTTAGCACCGCAAGCTTCGTATAGGAAGTTGCGGATCATGTCGGTGCCGTGTTCGGTGTGATTTACCTCAGGGTGATATTGCACACCGTAGAAACCGCGGCTCTCATCGCAAATGGCCACGTTAGGACAGGCGTCAGAGTGTGCCACCAAAGCAAAGCCTTCGGGCACTTTCTCCATGTAGTCGCCGTGGCTCATCCAGGAGATGCCCTCAGCCGGCAGGCCTTTGAACAGCTTGCAGTCGGTATTGAAATAGGTCTTGGTCTTGCCGTACTCACGGGCGGAGTCAGCGGTAGCGGCGGTAACACGACCGCCCAGGGTGTGCGCCATCAGCTGACAGCCGTAGCAGATGCCCAAAATGGGAACACCCAGTTCAAAAATGGCGGGGTCCACGTGGGGAGAATCCGGCTCATAAACGCTGTTGGGGCCGCCGGTGAAAATAATGCCGATGGGGTTCATGGCCTTGATGTCGGCCAAAGGCATGGTGCAGGGCTTGACCTCGCAGTACACGCCACACTCACGAACACGACGGGCAATGAGCTGATTGTACTGGCCGCCGAAGTCCAGCACGATAACGTTTTGATGGGACAAAGGAAATTCCTCCTTACAAATACTGTATGAATAACCAATTTAATTATCAACGATTGAAGCAAATTTTTCAACTGCTTTTCACAAAAAAAGACACGGTAATTTTAACAAAAAAATCCATGCCCCGAACGGAGCATGGATTTCACGTTTTTTATTTACCTTCCAACTTGTCAGCAGTGGCGGCCAACCAGTCACCCTCAAAAGATTCAATGTCGCCAGCGTCCACCAAAGCGGCCAAAGCGGGATCGATCGGCATCTCAGCCAGCAGAGGCAGGTTGTGGCGCTTTGCAGCGTCGGCAGTCTTGCCCTCGCCAAAGAGATGGATCTTCTTGCCGCAGTCGGGGCAAGCCACATAGCTCATGTTCTCCACCAGACCAACAATGGGAACTTCCATCATTTCGGCCATCTTCACGGCCTTTTCCACCACCATGCTAACCAGCTCCTGGGGAGAGGCAATGATGATAATGCCGTCCAGAGGAATGGACTGGAATACGGACAGAGACACGTCACCGGTTCCCGGAGGCATATCCACAAACAGATAATCGCAGTTCCACAGAACATCGGTCCAGAACTGCTGCACTACGCCGGAAATCACAGGGCCGCGCCAGACAACAGGGTCGGTCTCATTGGGCAGCAGCAGATTGGTAGACATGATCTGGATACCGCCCTTGGAGGCCATAGGCAGAATCGCACCACCGAAACCGGTAGCCTGACCGTGGACACCAAATGCTTTAGGGATAGAAGGACCTGTAACGTCGGCGTCCAGCACACCAACCTGATAACCACGGCGGCGCATGGTGACAGCCAGCTGACTGGTGACCATGGACTTACCAACGCCGCCCTTACCGGACACGATGCCAAACACTTTGCCCACATGGGCATCTTTGTGGTGCTCCTTCAGCAGAGACTGAGGCTCTGTGCGGGAAGAACAGCTTTCGCCGCAGGTGGAGCAATCGTGGGTGCACTCGCTCATACTTCAAAACTCCTTTATCTTTCATATATTATATAATGTATAATGAATTGTTTTTTCATACCAGATATTGAACGGAACACAATCATCTTATACCCGTTCGTCAACATTCGTCAACCGCTGAACGGAAACTTGTTCATCTCCTGCAAAATAGTCGGCTTCTCTGCTGTGGCAGGAGAACAAGATGATTTGCCGGTTTGTGGCTGCTTCTTTTAGATATCGCAAAGCAGAGATGCAGCGTTCATCGTCAAAATTTGCCAGCGCATCATCTAAAATGATGGGAGCATTTTGATCTTTAGGCAGCACCAGATCGCAGATGGCCAATCGCGTTGCCAGATACAGCTGATCAGCAGCACCGGCGGATAGCAACTGAATGCTGCGATCTACAGGGTCTTCCTCGGGTTTGACGGAAAGGCGGAAAGAACGGTCCATAGTGACACTGTGATAGCGATTGCCGGACAGGCAGTGAAATATTTCTGTTGTCCGTTTGCCCAGTTCCGGGGAGAAGCGATTCTGCAACGTGGTGTTGGCAGACTCCAGAGAATCCATAGCCAACTTAACGGCGTTGTAATCGGCACGAAGCGCAGCCAACTCCTCCTCTTTCTGAGCGACTTCGGCAGTCAGCGCGGCGGAATCGCCGATCATGTGCAGCTGACCGGATATCCGATCCATCGAGGAGGTGACCGATCCCAGCTGACCTGTGACGGCATTCAACTCAAAAGAAATCGCATCCTTGCTGCGAGAGGGCTGCTGTACTTCGGGAATGGGTGTGTCACTGGCCTGCTGCGAAAGCACCTCATATCGCATTTGCGCCCGCTGGGCGGCTTCAGCAGCCTCAAAACATGTCTTGCGCCGTTGTGCGGCATATTGTAGCGCCTCGGCAGCGGAGGCGGAGTCAAACACTGTGGGGGCAAAGCGGCGCACCTGCGAAAGCAGGTTTGCCTCGCTGTTGGCAAAAGACTGGGTCAGGGCGGCGACAGTTTCCTGTTTGGAAACAACATCGGCTTGGGCAGCTCGCTGCTGCTCTAATAAAAGATGGTAGGCATCGGCGTCTTCATTCTGCTTTTGCCGCAGCCTTGCCAGTTGACTTTCCCAGTCCGCAATCTTGCGGCGAAGGGTAAGCCATTGCAACAAAGCAGACAACACCACGCATCCAATCCCGATGCCGAGGGAGAGCGCCAGATTCTGGCCCGGCAATAAGAAAGTAGAAGCACCTGTTCCCAAAAGACCTGCGGCAATCATGAGAGGTACCTTGTACTTTGGTCTGACGGGGAGGTTTGGCGTGGCGTTACGAACCTGCTCCTCGCTTTTTCCGGCGGAGGGACTCGCAGCAAGAGCCTGCTCGCTTTCGGACAGCTGTGCTTTGGCTCGGCGCAAAGCATCTTCTGCCACACCCACGGTAGTGCGAAGAGAACACAGGCTGTCTAAAGTGCTCTGCATCCGCGTAATGGTGGCCGCATCCGGGATTTGTGCGTCTGTCAACTGTCGTTCCAGTATTTGTGCCTGCTCCTGCGTCCTTTGAGCGGCGGAAAAGGCGATGTCTCGCTGCTTCTGCTGCAGGGAAAGGTCCCACAGACGGTGCTGCTCTAATTCAGAATCTAATTGCGCTTTTTGCGAGGCGAGGCGTTCGGACTCTGCGCGCAAACGGAGCAATTCGGCTTGCAAATTCGCTGCATCATTTAATTGCCGGTTTAATTCAAGCAATTCGGCCTCCAGAGCCGGGATCTGGCCGGTCTTGTTGTGCTGGCGACGATTCAACTGTTTTTTTAATGCATCATAGGCTTCCGTAAAAGAGGTATCTTCTTCGCCAGTGGTGATGAGAGCGGCAATGCGGCGCTCCAATTCGGTGTCCTGCGTGATGGATAATCCGCTTTGCCGAATAAAGCAACTCCGCTCATATACCTCTCTGCTGACACCCAGCAGAGTCTCACCGCAGTTTAAGCTGTTGAGGTCAGTAACCGGTGTAGCTGTGCCGGTATAGACGGCTTGAAATTCCCCCATGGGCGCAGAGGTTCGCTTGGTGGTGCGGGTCAATGTTATTTCTTGCTGCCTATCCTGCAATTCCAGTCGCCCGGACATGGCGCTGCCATTCCACGGCTGATAGCGGTTCTTTTCCGCAATGTACCCGGCTTTGTCGCGTTCTTTGCTGTTGATACCATAAAACATAGCCAGCAGAAAGGCACACCAAGTGGACTTGCCGGTTTCGTTGGGCGCATGAATAATATTAAGGCCACGGTGCAGTTCTAACGTTTGATTTTGCAATTTCCCAAACGTGGCTTGGGCTCGATGCAGCTGCATACGAATTCCGTCCTTCCTTGTGGTTCACAAATTACATATACAATATATAGTATATCACAGCAGTTATAAAAAGCATAGATTATTCTGAAAAAAGGCAAAAAACAGCACAATCATAAGTACAGCGAATACCTAAAATAAATTTTTGAAAAAATCTAAAAAACTTTGAAAAAAGTGGTTGACAAAAAAGGAACCCCCTGTTATACTCAGTAACGTTCCGCCGATGAGTGGAGCGTGTACCTTGTAAATTAAACAACGTGATTGAAAGAAAGCACCAAACGGAGCGA
>JAKSQE010000003.1 GCA_024404295.1 Oscillibacter sp. | reverse complement strand
CAAGAGGAGAAGAAAAAATGACCAGAAAAGACGGACGGGCGTTTGACGAACTGCGCCCCATTAAAATAACAACTGATTTTGCGAAGTTTGCAGAAGGCAGCTGCCTGATCCAGTGCGGCGATACCATGGTGCTGTGCTGCGCCAGTGTGGAGGATCGCACACCGCCCCATGTGGCGGAAGGCGAGGGTTGGGTCACTGCGGAGTATTCCATGCTGCCCCGTGCCAACCGCGAGCGCAGCAAGCGTGACGTGTCCAAACTGAAGCTGAGCCCCAGAAGTGCTGAAATTCAGCGTCTGGTGGGCCGTTCTCTCCGTGCTGCGGTGGATATGACCAAGCTGGGTGAGCATACCATCACTGTCGACTGCGATGTGCTGCAGGGTGACGGTGGTACCCGTACCGCATCGGTCACCGGCGGTTTCATTGCGATGGCTCTGGCCTGCCGCAAGCTGGTGGAGCGGGGCGATTTGGCGGAGTCTCCCATTCGCCACTATGTCTCCGGCATTTCTGCCGGTATTGTAGATGAGCAGCCTATGCTGGACTTGCAGTACAGTGAGGACAGCAATGCACAGGTGGACTTGAACTGCATCATGAATGAGCTGGGCGAGATCATCGAACTGCAAGGGACTGGCGAGGGAAGAGCCTGTACACCCGCTGAACAGCAAGAACTTGTTCGCCTGTGCGCGAAAGGAAATCGAGAACTGCTATCCATTCAGAAAGAAGCACTGGGAGGGAAATTCTAATGCAATTTGTATTGGCAACCCATAACCCCGGCAAGATTCGGGAGATGAGCGCCATTTTGGAGCGTTTTGGCATTGAGGTCGTGACGCCGAAGGATTTAGGAATCACGGTAGATGTGGAGGAGACCGGCACCACGTTTGCCGAGAACTCCATGCTGAAAGCAAAGGCTATTTGCGAACTGGCGAACCTGCCTGCTATCGCTGATGACTCCGGCTTATGCGTGGATGCACTGAACGGCGCACCGGGTGTGTATTCTGCCCGCTATGGCGGCGAGGGTTTGGACGACGTGGGCCGCTATCGCTTGCTGCTGGAGAATCTGAAAGGTCAGCCTACTCGTGCTGCCCATTTTGCCTGCGCTATTGCCTGTGCGTTTCCCAACGGCGATACGATTACCGCCGAAGGCCAGGTGAAGGGAACCATCGCCTTTGCACCCATGGGCGAGGGCGGCTTTGGCTATGATCCTGTATTTTTCTATCCGGAATTAGCAAAGACGTTTGGCCAGTTGACTCAGGAGGAAAAGAGCGCCATTTCCCACCGTGGCCGTGCGATGGAAGATTTTGTGGCTAAACTGGAAACTTATTTGAATCAATAATCGTCTGAAAGAAGAAACAATAATTATTTAGGAGATATTATGGAATTGACAAGCAAACAGCGTGCACAGCTGCGAGGCCTGGCCAACAGCATTGACACCATCATTCATATCGGTAAAGATGGCATTGGTGACAATCTTGTGCAGCAGGCGAACGATGCTCTGGAGGCACGGGAACTCATCAAGGGCAAGGTTTTGGACAACAACATTGAGTATGATGCCCGCTTGGCTGCAGAGGAGCTGGCTACCGCTACTCGTAGCGAAGTGGTTCAGGTCATCGGCAGTAAATTTGTACTGTACCGTGAGAGCCATTCCATGCCCAAGGAGAAGCGCATTGCATTGGTAAAGCCCGCAAAAAAGCGTCCCCAGTAAGTGCGAACAAAGGAAACAGAGTATGAAGATCGGTATTTACGGCGGAACATTTAACCCGCCTCATATCGGACATCTGGTTGCGGCAAAGGCTGTGTTTGATCTGCTGCACCTGGATCGTTTGCTTTTGATCCCTGCCGGATTGCCACCGCATAAGGAACTACCTGTCGGCAGCCCCACACCGGAACAGCGGCTGGAAATGACGCGCTTAGCCGGTGACCAGTTGGGACTGGGTGATCAGGTTCAAACGTTGGATATGGAACTGCACCGGGTAGGGAAGAGCTATACCTCGGATACGTTGGCTGAACTAAAGAAGCAATACCCAGATGACGAACTATGGCTGTTGATGGGAACAGATATGTTCCTGACTCTGCAGGCATGGCATCAGCCGGAGGAGATCCTCCGCTTAGCCGGTATTGCAGCGTTTGGCCGTACAGAAGCGGATACAGAGGAACTGTTTGCCGTCCAGAGGGACTACTTGAAAGCGACGTACCCGGATGCGAATATTTTCACCTTGACCATTCCCGGAGTGGTGGATATTTCCTCCACGCAGCTGCGGGAGCGGTTAAAAAAAGGCGAGGGCAGCGAGTTGCTGGCACCTGCGGTATATGGCTATATCCTGCGGGAAAACCTGTACAAGACACATGCGGACTTAAAGCATCTTTCCCTGAAGGATTTACGTGCAGTGGCCATGAGCTATCTGAAACACAAACGGATTCCGCATGTGTTGGGCACGGAACAGGAAGCTGTCCGACTGGCGAAGCATTATGGCGCCGATGTGGAAAAAGCTCGCATAGCAGCCTTGCTCCATGACTGCACGAAGAAACTGGAGATGGACGATCAGTTGGCGCTGTGTCAACAGTATGGAATCCAACTGGATGAACTGGAACAGAGAGCGTTAAAACTGCTTCACGCGAAGACCGGCGCGGAGATCGCCCGCAGCGTGTTTGGCGTTGACGATGAAATCTACCGTGCGATCTGGTGGCATACCACCGGACATGCGGATATGAGTCTGCTGGAAAAAGTGATTTATCTGGCAGATTATATTGAACCTACGCGAGATTTTCCCGGAGTAGATGATCTGCGAAAAGCAGTCTATGCGGATTTGGATCAGGGTTTGCTGATGGGCCTTGAGATGACCGTGCAGGAAATGACCGCAATGGGAAATGAAGTACACCATGCGACGATGGAAGCCAGAGACTGGCTGAAAGGATAGAGAACATGAAAGGAAAGAGAGAACTCCATACAGAGCGGGAAAAGCATACGAGAAAAGCTTCCTGGTTTGGACGGTTATCTTCCATGCAGAAGTCTCTGGTCATCGCAGCTTCTGCCTTGGCACTGGTATTGCTGTTCATTGTGGGATACCGAAGCCTGTTTATTCGTCCCGACCTTTCGGGCGGATTTCTCTGGGGAAACGAAGAGAACATTGACTATGGCGATGGAATCCGCCCTGAAAGTGGTGGTAAGCGTAAGAGTGAGGACTTCTATACCGTTTTGATTTTAGGCCGTGACACGGGCGGCGGCGGTAATACCGATACCATGCTGCTGGCCAGTTATGATGTGACGAATCAAAAGGCCACAGTCATGTCGATTCCCCGAGATACGATGATCAACGTTAGCTGGGATATCAAGAAGATCAATTCCGTCTACAACATGAAAGGCGGCGGAGAGAAAGGCGTTCAGGCGCTGTATCAGGAAATCGCCCAGTTAGTGGGTTTTGAGCCGGACTATCGTGTGATCGTGGAGTGGGAAGCTGTTGGCAAAATCGTGGATGCCATCGGCGGCGTCTACTTTGATAACCCGTATCCAATGGATTATCATGATCCCAGTCAGGATCTGGTGATCGAACAGCCTGCGGGATACCGTCTGTTCAGCGGTAAAGATGCCATGCAGGTCATACGCTGGCGTAAAAATGATGCCGACAGCCCGTATGGTTATGCAACCGGCGGCATTGGTGATGCCGGCCGCATGGAGTTGCAGCAGGCATTCTTAAAAGCAGTCATTCAGCAGATGATGACTCCGAAAAATGTGCTGAATATCGGAAAAATCTCTAAAGTTTTCCAGGAAAATGTAGAAACAGATCTGAGTTTCCAGAATATTCTTTGGTTCGGAAAACAGGCATTTTCCGGGGGCTTGCGTGTAGACGATGTGTCATTTTTGACCATGCCGTGGGAAGGAAGAAGCGTATATAGCCGTTCCCTCAGCAAGCAGTTCGGAAGAGATTTTTATCTTTCTTATGTGGTTCCGCTGCCAAAGCAGCTGCTGCAAATCGTCAACGAACAGTTGAGCCCCTTTGAGCGTGTATTTACCTTGGCTGATCTGGATATTATGTCTGTAAATGCAGACGGTAGCTTGTCCTCTACAACGGGATATGTCGAAGACCAACATGCTGCGAAGCCGCCCGAACTGATCGGAGATGGAACCGGCGAAGCGGAAAATCCTGATATTATTGTTGATGAAAATGGAAATATCATCGATGTGAATACAGGCGAGATCATAGAGCCGAATCCAGAGGATCCGAATGGCGACCTTAATACTGATCCGGAAAATCCGGATGCCACACCTGACTTCAACCCGGAGGATCCGACTCCGTCGGAACCTGATGCGCCGATTGATTTAATGCCGGAAACACCGCTGGAGGTTGAACCGGATGTGAATCCCACAATAAACGAGGGAGAACAACCGGGCGTTATTGAGATACCCTCAGCACCTGTGATATGATAGAAAGGAAAAGAAAAATGACGACACCGAAGGAATTAGCTTTGATTGCTGTAAAGGCTCTGGACGAGAAGAAGGGCAAGGAAATTGCCGCATTGGAAGTAGCAGATCAGACGACGCTGGCCGATTATTTTGTGATCGCGACCGGCAGCTCTAACACGCAAATCAACGCATTGAGCGGCTCTGTTGAGAAAGCCATGGAGGAGCAGGCTGGCGAAAAACCTCTGCGCCGCGAGGGTTATCGTGATGGCACTTGGGTGCTGTTGGACTACGGCTGCATCGTGGTGCATGTGTTTAATGCCGAGGCGCGTGCGTTCTATGATCTGGAACGTCTGTGGGCTGATGGCAAGCCCCTGGACCTTACCGGCGTACTGACGCAGGACTGACTGCATCTTTGAAATAAAATTGCCCGAGGGAATTTCCCTCGGGCAATTTGTATCTGATGGGGTCAGTTGACAAAAAACGCCGCTGCGATGGCACCTGGGCCTACATGGGTGCCTATGGTACTGCCAATGGAGGAGATTGGGAGGAAGGAAGTTTTTCCTTGATAGAGCGTTGCACTGTCTTCTATGTACTTTTGCAGTAATTCGTCAGATAGGCCGCTGTATGCCAAGGCATAGGGACGGTCAAAGTTAATGCCGCCTTCTTTTTCTACCATCGTCATCAGCATATTATTGCCGTTCTTGGAGCCGCGTGCTTTGCCCAGCATGACCACTTCACCGTCCACAACGGCAACCACCGGCTTGATGGAGAGGATCGTTCCTGCCAAAGCCACAGCGGAGGAAATCCGCCCACCCTTTTTCAGATATTCCAATGTATCCAACAGGGCAACGAGACGGATCTTTTTCTTTTCCCGCTCCAATACAGTTGCGATTTCTTCTGCGGAATGGCCTTCGTCACGGAGAGAAAGTGCCAACTGGATCAAAATGCGCTGGCCAATACAAACATTTTCGCTGTCCACAATTTTTACCGTATCGGGATACTCCTCAGCGGCGATGCATGCACTTTGATAGCAGCCGGATAGCTTGGAAGACAGGCAAACGCACACTACAAAGTCGCCTGCTTCAGCAGCTTCTTTGAACCTCTCAGCATAAGTGAACGGAGAAAGCTGACTGGTTGTGGGCAAGATGTCGGACTCAATTAATTTCTGAAAGAACCCTTCGTGATCCAATGTTACGCCGTCCAGATATTCCTCTGTGCCAAACATTGTCTTGAGAGGAAGAACCTCCACATTCCATTGGCGCGCTTCGGCCTGTGAAAGGTCGCTGGCGGAGTCGGTTATGATTCGAATTGCCATAGTGATCTCCTTTGAAATTCATCAACGATGGTGGTTGCTTGACTGACTAATTCAATCAGGGTCTGCATTTTCTCTGACCCCATTGTTTCGTAAATAAGATCCATGATCTGAAGTACATACTCGTGTTCCTGTAAATAGAGAGGGAGCGCATCCTCCCGCAAAGTGATATAAACAATCCGCTTATCATGTTCGCTGCGGGTACGGGAGATGAGCCCTTTCTCTTCCATTCCTGTCAAAATGTGATTGACCTGAGATTTCAGCAGTTTTGTCCATGCAACGATTTCCGTAGCGGTAGCTGCCTGCTCTCCGACGGATTGGCGGCGGTACAGCAGATTACAAATCATGATTTCATTAAAAGAGAATCGAGAAAGAATGCGATTGCCCCGAATATAGGCGGACATTTCAAGAAAAGCATGTAAGAGCTGCTCTTCTTTCTGACGTTTGGATTCCATAGCATCCTCCATAACTGTTCACAATGTAAACAGTTTACTTTATGAACAATATAGCACAAAAAGAAAAAATTGCAAGAAGAAAGTTATCACAATCGCAATAGAAGGAATAGGAGAAGCTTTCCGATAGAATCTGTATTGACGAAACAATCGATTGGATATACATTGATAAAAGGCTGTGACGGCAAAGGGAGCAGCTGAATTTGCAGAATTCTGGAGTTGCAGAGAATGTTCTTTCAATATACAGACCAACTAACGCAGGTCGATCTAAATGAGTTGAATGCAGATCTATTGACGGTAGGCTATGTGACCTGTGATGAACTTGCGGCGGTATATCCGCATTTTGGCTTTGCGGAGTCCACAGCAGCTGCCTGCCGGGAGACAAATACTCATTTTCGGTCCGGAGTAGAGACATATGATGATTATACGTTTACAGAACTACGGGTCATCGGCGCTACGCCGGAAAACGACGACTGGGTGGCATTGTATATCAAGAAGAATTTGATCCTCGTGGTGGATGTTTGGGATGCGGATGGTTCTACCAAAGGCAAATTTTTTGCCGCGCTGAATCGATACAATCCAGACAATGTCACGCTGGAAAAAGTGATTTTTTCATTCTTTGATCAGCTGCTTGCCGGGGACATTCAAGTCATCGAAGATATCAGTGAGCATCTTTCTGAAATGGAAGATGAACTACTGGGAAATGTCGCGGAGGTAGAATTTAACAGCGGCTTGTTAGATACAAAGAAGCAACTTCTGCGTCTGCACTATTATTACGAGCAGATTTTAGATATGACGCAGTCCATGGAAGAAAATGAAAACGATCTTTTTGCATCGGACAAGCTGATGTATCTTAGCAACATGACACGAAGGGTAGAGCGACTGCGGGAAGATGTGGATAGCCTAAAAAACACAGTTGAGCATCTACAAGATGCTTATTTTTCCTACTTGGATATGAAAATGAATCAAACCATGAAACTCCTGACGGTGATCACAACGATTTTCTTTCCCCTGACGATTATCGTGGGTTGGTATGGCATGAACTTCACGACCATGCCGGAGCTGACCTGGAAGTACGGCTATCTTTATGTGATCGTACTTTCTGTTTTCGTAGTCATAGCGCTGGCGATCATCAGCAAGATCCGAAAGTGGTTTCGCTGAAGAAAGCAAGGGCAAACCTCTTGACAAAACGATAAACTCTTCGTAAAATATTTCTGTTAAAGACGAAGAAAGGGAAAAAGCCTTTGCGTTTCTGCCAGAAGAGAGCCGGCGGTAGGTGCGAGCCGGTGGAGGAGCATAGGTATACTGGCCCCGGAGTCTTTTGCCTGAACGGATAGTAGGGCAAAACGGTTGGCACCGTTACAGGCCGGACCGAAAAAGGTCACTGAGAGCCGTGAGAGGAATCTGCGGCTGAATCAGGGTGGTATCGCGCTTTTACGCCCCTGACTGCAAATGCAGTCGGGGGCTTTTCGTTTTGACATAACATTTTATATTCAGATAAAGGAGAACACCATGAAGTACGATTTTAATGCCATTGAGAAAAAGTGGCAGGCCCGGTGGGAAGAGGAGAAACCCTTTACCGCCGTCACCGGTGACAAGACCCGTGAGAAGTTTTTCGGACTGATCGAATTTCCGTATCCTTCCGGTCAGGGTCTGCATGTGGGCCATGCCCGTCCTTTCACCGCCATGGATATCATTTGCCGCAAGAAGCGCATGCAGAATTATAACGTTTTGTTCCCCATGGGCTTTGACGCTTTCGGCCTGCCTACCGAGAACTACGCCATCAAGAACCATGTCCATCCCGCTATCGTGACGAAGCAGAACATTGCAAACTTCACCAGCCAGTTGAAAATGTTGGGTTATTCCTTCGACTGGGACCGTGTGGTGGATACGACTGACCCCACCTACTATAAGTGGACGCAGTGGATCTTCCTGCAGCTGTTCAAGAAGGGCCTGGCCTATAAGGCTTCCATGCCTGTGAACTGGTGTACCAGCTGCAAGTGCGTGTTGGCTAACGAAGAGGTTGTAGATGGCGAGTGCGAGCGCTGCGGCAGCGCAGTCATTCGGAAAGAGAAGTCTCAGTGGATGCTGAAGATCACCCAGTATGCCGACCGCCTGATCGACGATCTGGACGATCTGGATTATATCGAGCGTGTTAAGATCCAGCAGCGCAACTGGATCGGTCGCTCCACTGGCTGTGAGATTACCTTCAAGACTAATACAGAGGATGATATCACCGTTTATACCACCCGTGCGGATACGCTGTATGGTACTTCCTATGTGGTCATCTCTCCGGAGCATCCTCTTTTGAAAAAGTGGAAGGGTCAGATCAAGAACTGGGACGCTGTCGAGGCTTATCAGGCAGAGGCTGCCCGCAAGAGTGATTTCGAGCGCGGCGAGCTGAACAAGGAAAAGACCGGTGTCCGTCTGGAGGGTATTGAGATCATCAATCCCGTCACGAAGGCTGTGTTGCCTATGTTTGTTTCTGACTACGTTTTGATGGGTTATGGTACTGGCATTGTCATGGGTGTTCCCGGCCATGACCAGCGTGACTGGGATTTTGCTACGGCTTTCAATCTGCCCATCATCGAAGTGGTTGCCGGCGGCGATGTGACCAAGTGCGCTTTCGTTGCTAAGGACGATAAGGCTGTCATGGTCAACTCCGGTTTCCTGAATGGTATGACTGTCAAGGAAGCTATTCCTGCCATGAAGGAATATGCTGTCAAGCAGGGCTTCGGTAAGATCAAGACCAACTTTAAGCTGCGTGACTGGGTTTTCTCCCGCCAGCGTTACTGGGGCGAGCCCATTCCTCTGGTCAGCTGTGAGAAGTGCGGTTGGGTGCCTATCGACGAAAGCCAGCTGCCCCTGTTGCTGCCCGAGGTGGAGAGCTATGAGCTGACTGATGACGGCGAGAGCCCCATCTCCAAGATGACCGATTGGGTCAACACCACCTGCCCCTGCTGCGGCGGACCTGCCAAGCGCGAAACCGATACCATGCCCCAGTGGGCCGGCTCTTGCTGGTACTTCCTGCGCTATATGGATCCCCACAACGACAAGGCACTGGCCTCTAAGGAAGCTCTGGAGTATTGGGGTCCTGTGGATTGGTACAACGGTGGCATGGAGCATACCACGCTGCACCTGCTGTACTCCCGTTTCTGGCATAAGTTCCTGTACGACATTGGTGCAGTTCCCACCAAAGAGCCTTACGCTAAGCGTACCAGCCACGGTATGATCCTGGGCGAGGGCGGTGAGAAGATGTCCAAGTCCCGCGGCAACGTGGTAAATCCCAATGATGTTGTGGCACAGTACGGCGCAGATACCATGCGTCTGTATATCATGTTCGTGGGTGACTTCGAGCAGGCAGCAAGCTGGTCCAGCAAGGCTGTGGCAGGCTGCAAGCGATTCCTGGATAAGGTCTGGAATCTGGCAGAGGCTGCATCTGAGAGCATGGATTGCACCCCTGCAAATGAGGCAATTCTGCATAAGACCATTAAGAAGGTCACCGATGATGTGGACAACTTGAAGATGAATACCGCCATCGCTGCCATGATGACTGCTGTCAACGAGCTGAGCGCCAATGGCGTGACTCGTGGCGATATGAAGATTTTGCTGCAGCTGCTGAATCCTTTTGCACCTCATATCACCGAGGAGCTGTGGGAGACCATGGGCCTTGCCGAGGATGGCAAGATGTGCTGCCAGAGCAGCTGGCCTGTGTATGATGCCAGCAAGACTGTATCTGCTACTGTGGAGATGGCTGTGCAGGTAAATGGCAAGATGAAGGGTACTGTCACCGTTCCTACGGATAGTGATGAGGCTACTGTGGTTGGTGCAGCTAAGGAGAACGAGAAGGTTCAGAAAGCACTGGAGGGCATGCAGGTTGTGAAGACCATTCTGGTGAAGAACCGTCTGGTTAATCTGATTGTGAAGCCCCAGTAAGAACAAACCTGCTTGCAAAACTGATATTTTGCAGAAAAAAGAGCAGTTAATCACGAAAAATTACTTGACATCAATGGAAAGATTCCATATAATATCCGTGTTAAGGCTATACGTAGCCCCTAAGTATCCTGGATTTAGCCGGATACCTCGGAGGGAGGGAAATATAGATGTCTGAGATTCATGTCAAGGAAGGCGAATCCATTGATAGCGCCCTGAAGCGTTTTAAGCGTAGCTGCGCAAAGGCTGGCGTCATCGCAGAGGTTCGTAAGAGAGAGCATTATGAGAGCCCCAGCGTGAAGCGTCGCAAGAAGTCCGAGGCTGCTCGTAAGAACAAGAAGCGTTTCTATTAATGCTTACAAAAGTGCTGTGTCGTTTGACACAGCACTTTTTTTATGCCCGGCCAAATAGGGAAGGAGCTAGATCTGTGATTTCCGGCCACTGAAAAAAGGCAGCCGCAAACCCCAATCCTGTGCCGATCCGGATTTTTTGGCGCATAGAGCCTGTGTTGTCAAAAAGAACAAAGTGAGCGACATCTTCGACGGAATAGGTAAAATACTGAGCACATAATTCTTGAGAGAAAAAAGTAGCAGGAGACCATTGTTTCACCAACGATTGAAAATCTTCATTGGAGAGAGGACGTCCCTCTCCGGAATGGGACGGAAGGGTAAAGTCCATTTGCAGGCGTTGGAGATCTAACGCAATTTGGCTTGGACCACCGTATCGTGCGCCAGCTTCTCGCAAGCACTCGATAAATGTGCCACCGGAAATAGCAGTATTGATCAGAACGATTCGATTGTTGCCGGCATACGCTTCAGGCACAAATAAAGTTCGTCGTGAAGGGAGAAGCGCCTGACTGAGATGATTTGCAAAAGCACTCAAATCAGGACGGCCAATGCTTTCAAAGTCCAACAGGACACCGGTATAACTGCGTCTGCCGCATTCCCGCAAAACTGCCTGACTCAGGGCAACGGGATCTTTTACGGTCGGTGCATTCCGGTCACTGATCCCCAGCAGCCCCCCGCGCGGTTGTAAGAGTAAATTTTGCCGCAAACGTGTGGAATCTTCTCCGATTCGATAGGCCATATGAGCGAGAGGCCTGCCGTATGCCGCAGCCTGTTGCATCTCATTCGGCGCTGCTGTAATAAAGAGCTGCAATGGAAACTCCCCCTTGTGGTGAGACTGAAAAACTGCTATACTGTTGAAAAATCTATGCGTATAAGGAGTCTCTTATGCTGCTGGTTCCAAATGTTCTTTTTGAAAATTATCAAGCGATTTCTCCCGAATGGCTGCAAGAGCAGGGAATCGAACTTGTGCTGAGCGATTTGGATTTTACGTTGGCACCGAAGTCTGTTCGTCATCCTGATAAAGAACTTCGGGGGTGGATCGCATCACTGCAAAAGGCTGGCATTCAACTGATGATCGTTTCCAACAATCGTAGCGGAAAGCGTGTAACGGATTTCTGCGCCGATCTTGGGGTAGACTATCAAGGACATGCCGGAAAGCCCAGTACCCGAGGGCTGAAAGCAGCGATGGAGCGTGCAGGGATCGATCAAAAGCATACAGCGATGCTGGGGGATAGACTGCGGACGGAGAGGCTGGCTGCTAACCGTGCGGGTGTGATGGCGCTGATGGTAGAGCCTTTAGGCGGTGCGGTTACCCCATGGCAGAAAGTCCTCCATGCGATGCAGGCGCCATTTAAGGCACTCTGCCACCACAAGATAGGAAAAAAATTCTAATTTCCAACACCAATTCTTGAAAAATACTTGCAAAGATTGACAACATAAGGTAAAATATATCCGGTTATTGATAGAAATAGAGAAAATGTCCTCCTGCAGGTCGTTTTCTCATGATTTGTGAGGAGGAAAATATTATGGCTAATCTTACCGCTGGCGATTTCCGTAACGGTGTCATTTTTGAGATGGACGGTAAGCCCTACGTTGTTGTGGAGTTCCAGCACGTGAAACCCGGCAAGGGTGCTGCATTTGTGCGTACCAAGTACAAGAACGTGATTACCGGTGCCATCCGTGAGGAGTCCTTTAACCCCTCTGCAAAGTTCGAGGGTGGCTCTGTGGAGCGCAGAGATGCTGAGTACAGCTACAACGATGGCGATCTGTACTACTTCATGGATCCCGAGACCTACGATATGACTCCGCTGAATGCGGATGTTCTGGGTGACGCATTCCAGTTCGTCAAAGAGAACACCATGTGCAAGCTGGTCAGCTATAAGGGCAGCGTGTTCTCTGTGGAAGCTCCCAACTTCGTGGATCTGGTTGTCACCGCCACCGAGCCCGGTGTGAAGGGCGATACTGCTACCAACGTGACCAAGCCCGCCACTCTGGAGACCGGCGCTGTCATCAAGGTGCCCCTGTTCATCAACGAGGGCGAAAAGATCCAGGTCGATACCCGTACCGGTGAGTATCTGGGCCGCGTGAAGGAATAATTTTGTCGAAAAAAGGGGGGATGACAAATCCCCCCTTTTGAATAACAACCTACCGTTTATTTTGATTATAAGGAGGCGTTTCACATGGAGATCATGGAGAGAGTTTCTTATCTGAAGGGTTTGGCCGAAGGCATGAAGCTGGATACCAAGAAGGACGAAGGTAAGCTGATGGCTGCCATCATCGACGTTCTGGAGGACATTGCTCTGGAACTTGAGGATCTGGAAGACGAAGTTGCCGAGATGGCTGACGGCCTGGATATCGTCAGTGATGACCTGGAGGACGTTGAGGACGTTCTGTTCGGGGATGATGACGATGAGGACGACGAGTATTACGAGGACGAACTGGACGAGGACGAGGAGTGCTATGCCACCACTTGCCCTACCTGTGAGGAGACGGTCTTCTTTGATGAGACCATTCTGGAAGATGGCGAGGTCATCTGCCCCAACTGCGGCGAAAAGCTGGAATTTGATATGAGCTCTTTGGAAGAAGAGGAGTCTGAGGACGAGGAGTAATCCCGAATTCTGACAGAACAAACCAAAGACGCAGGGTGAAGTAACCGAGAGAGAACCGTGAATCGCGGTCACCGAAGGGGCAATACTCTCAGGCAAAAGGATCGGTTATGGACTGCACTCTGGAAAGCTGGTTTTTCAGCACCGAAGAAGCAATCGATTTCAAATCGAGTATCTTTCAGGTCAACAGACAGAGCATACCTTGATGGGGGTGCTCTGTCTGTTTTTATCTGGAGGATGTGGCATGAATCTATTTGGAATTATCTTGGAGTGGATCGGCACGGTTTCCTTTGCTGTTTCGGGAGCCGCAGTCGGAATGCGAAAAAATATGGATCTTTTTGGCGTGGCAATGTTAGGCGTGATTACTGCAGTGGGCGGTGGCGTCATGCGTGACATCTTGCTGGGCATGATTCCACCGGTAGCATTTCGGGAACCGTGGTATGCGCTAACAGCCGGTGCGGTATCTATGGCACTGTTTTTGCCGCCGGTGCGTCGATGGTTGGATCGACGGAAGGTCGGCTTTGAGCGCGTTCAGCTTTTGGCAGACTCAGTGGGCTTGGGCATCTTTGTGGTTTGTGGGGTTCAAGTCGTGATGCAAACAGAGTATCACGACGCTTTTTTCCTGAGCCTGTTCGTGGCTGTGATCAGCGGCGTTGGCGGTGGTGTGCTGCGGGATGTGTTGGCGGGGGATCGTCCTTACATCTTTCTGAAGCATATTTATGCCTGCGCTGCTATGGTAGGTGCTGTGCTGTGCATTTTGCTGTGGCCGCTGGCAGGTGAGCAGATCAGCATGGCTGTAGGATGTATGGTCATTTTGACTATCCGTCTGTGCTCTGCGCGATTTCACTGGAACCTTCCCCACGCATAAAGAATGCCCTGTGCCGAAGCACAGGGCATTTGCTATCATTGAAGTTCGTTTTTATTGCAGGGCTTCTGCTCCAAGCTGCATAGTGCAGCACCGATGGCGGTGGCAAAGGTGGCATTTTCGGGGATTGTGTAGTGAATACCGTAAAGCTTTTCAAAAGCCTGGAAGTTGGTTTCCGCCTGTGGGAGCGTTGTCATGGAACCAATCGCAATGACTGTTTTGGTATGATGGCACTGACAAGCTAAAACCGTCATGGTACCGATGGCTTGGAGAACCAGATTTACGACGCCGGCAGCCAGATCGGCAGGTGTGGCATCTTCGGACAAATCACCGAAGTTTGCGGCAGTCATGTCCGGATCTAATACACCGGAGCTATCCTTTACGATGCTGCGAATGGTCAAGTCGACCTTATTTAATTCGCCTTGCTCCGCTAATTT
This sequence comes from Oscillibacter sp., assembly GCA_024404295.1. Taxonomy (GTDB): domain Bacteria; phylum Bacillota; class Clostridia; order Oscillospirales; family Oscillospiraceae; genus Oscillibacter. The sequence goes on along the minus strand of JAKSQE010000003.1, from coordinate 15,017 downwards.
TTTGATTTGGCCGAATCGCTCTGCGTCAACCAACTTGTGGCAAAGACCGCCCAGTGTTCCTCCACCGATTCCGCTGCCGCACAAGTGCTGTACAGGCTTTCCACTTTCTGCCCACAAGAAGGCGGTTCCGGTTCCCATTGTGACAACAACACCGGATTTCTGACTGGATAAAGCAAGCGCACCCATACCACTGGCCTGGAATTCATCTACCTTACAAGTCGGCAGTCCGAAAATGTCACCATCGACATAGCTGGCACCAACACCGGTCAATACAACACGCTGTACGTCTTCCAAAGAGAGGTCATTGCTGCGCAGATAGTTGCCCAGAGCGCCATACAGACTTGTCACCTGATCCTCGGCTTTTACACGAAGCATAGAGATCACGCTGCCGTCTGTCCGCAGACCCACAATTTTTGTGGTGGAACCGCCAATATCAATGCCTAAGATTACGTCCATAGGAAACATTCCTTTCGCTGCTGAAACCCAGTTGGTAGAGTTTGCCTGCAAATTGCACTTTTATGATAGGGGAGAACGATGGGAATGTCAACGGTTGGCGGGAAGTTTTCTATAAAACCAAGAAAAACGATTGCTTTTCCAAAATGCTAAGCCTATAATATGGACAACAAAATGCCAATATGGAGGCTATTATGAATACAGAAGAAAAGCTGAATATGACGATGCTCTGCGACTTCTATGAGTTGACTATGGGCAACGGCTATTTTGCATCAGGTTATAAGGACCGCATTACTTATTTTGATGTGTTCTTTCGTGATGTGCCGGATCACGGCGGTTTTGCGATTGCCGCAGGTCTGAACAAGATCATTGACTATATTCAGAATTTGCATTTTGATGAAGCGGATATTGACTATCTGCGTAGCAAGGGCTTGTTTTCAGAGGAATTTCTTGCCTACCTGAGAGACTTCACCTTCACCGGTGACATCTGGGCAATTCCTGAGGGTACTCCGATTTTCCCCCGTGAACCGGTGATTACCGTGCGTGCTAAAGCTATTGAAGCACAGCTGGTAGAGACGTACCTGCTGCTTTGCTTTAACCACCAGAGTCTGGTCGCCACCAAAGCCAACCGCATTTCTCGTGCAGCTGATGGCCGTGTGGTGCTGGAGTTTGGCTCTCGCCGCGCTCAAGGCACAGATGCGGCTATTTCCGGTGCACGAGCAGCCTATATCGGAGGCTGTAATGGAACCGCCTGTGCCATTTCCGATCAGCTCTATGGTGTTCCAGCCGGCGGTACTATGGCACATGCCTGGGTTCAGATGTTTGACAGCGAATACGAAGCATTTAAGACCTATTGCGAAGTGTTCCCCACCAATGCAACGTTGCTGGTGGATACCTATAATACCTTAAAGTCCGGTGTCCCCAATGCAATTAAGGCATTTAACGAGGTGTTGAAGCCCAGAGGAATTACTAAGTGCGGTATCCGTCTGGACTCCGGCGACATCGCTTATCTGAGTCGCAAAGCTCGTAAGATGCTGGACGCGGCAGGATGGACAGAATGTAAGATCTCTGCGTCCAACTCTCTGGATGAGTATATTATTCAAGATCTGCTGCGTCAGGACGCTAAGATCGACATGTTCGGTGTTGGTGAGCGTATGATTACTGCACGCAGTGAACCTGTCTTTGGCGGCGTTTACAAGTTGGCCGCAGTGGAGGATGCAGAAGGCAACATTGTTCCGAAAATCAAAATCAGTGAAAATGTTGGCAAGATCACCAATCCTCATTTTAAGAAGGTTTATCGCATTTTTGATAAGGCTACCGGCAAAGCGGAAGCTGATTATCTGACGGTTTGGGATGAACAAATCGACGAGAGCAAACCTTTGGAATTGTTTGATCCGGAAGCAACTTGGAAGCGTCGTGTCTATACGGACTATGAGGCCAAGGAGCTTCAGGTCCCGGTTTTTGAAAAAGGCAAGTTGGTCTATCAACAGCCCACTTTGCAGGAGATTCAGGACTATTGCAAAAAGCAGGTCGATGCTTTGTGGGACGAAGTCAAGCGCTTTGAAAATCCGCATCACTACTATGTGGACCTCAGCCAGAAACTGTGGGACATTAAAGATCAGCTGCTCCATCAAAAACGCTGAATATGCACAAACGGGTGACCTCTGTCACCCGTTTGTTTTTTCGGACAGGAAGTGGGTTGAATGGTCGGGTTAAAATCAGTATAATATAAATTGTGAAAACGAAAAGGAGGGAGCACTGATGGCCAGAAAAATTACGACATTTGACCGAGCTGAGCGACATATTTCCGCTGCAACCAGCATTTTGCTATGTGCGTTGACAGTCGTGGCTCAAATTGCTACGGTTTTGTTATTGGTAAAGGTTCTTCAGGAAAAAGCCAGTTTTGTCTATGGTGTACTGCAGTTGGTTGGTGTGATTGTTGCAATTCGTGTCTACCAGCGTCCCGGCAGCCCGAACTATAAGCTGAGCTGGATGTGCCTTCTCTTGATTTTGCCCGTGGCTGGATTGATTTTGTTTTGGGTGTGGGGTGGTGCACATCAGGCAAAGCGTTTAAGCTTAAAGACGATTCCACCCATTCCACAGCGGGAAAGCCAGAAAATGTCCAGTGAAACCAATCTATCCCGTCTGCAAAAAAGGTCTCCTGCTTGGGGAAGAATCGCAGCGTATCTGCAAAAACGAGGATTTTGGCTTTACCAGAATACAGCTGCGGCGTATTTTTCGGATGGCGGGGCCTTTTTTGACGACTTGATCGCCCATATCCGGCAGGCAAAAACTTATGTGTTTTTGGAGTACTATATTTTGGCAGAGGGAGCGATCTGGGATCAGATTTTTGCTGCACTGCGAGAGCGAGCTGCTGCGGGTGTAGAAGTTTTCATCATTTTTGATGACTTTGGTAATCTGACGCGCCTTTCCGATGATATGCTGCAAAGAATGCAGGATGCGGGGATCGAAGTGGGCGTATTTAATCCGGTCCACAGGTATATCAGTCGTATTTATTTTAATTTCCGCGATCACCGGAAAATTGCTGTGATTGACGGATGGGACGCATACACCGGTGGATTCAACATTGGAGATGAATATGCAAACCTGATCAACCGCTACGGACATTGGAAAGACAGCGGAGTGCGGCTTACCGGTGAGGGCGCCTGGGGTTTTTCGGCGCAATTCATGCAAATGTGGAAGATGATGGGAAAGAGTTTTCCCAATGAAGACGATTATTATCGCCCTCAAATTTCAGAGTCAGTCGAAAGTACGGGATATTGTCAGCCGTTTACCGATGGCCCCTTAAATAATCCGGACAATCCTGTTGAGGAAGTTTATCTACAACTCATTGCTTCAGCGCAGAAAATGCTGTATATCACTACACCATATTACGCAGTAGAGGAGTCTGTTCAGCGGGCCTTATGTATCGCCGCAGATGCGGGAGTTGATGTTCGTCTCTGTATTCCGGCCAATCCGGATCATAAGTTTGCCTATATGGTGGCAGAGACCTACTGGGGAGAGCTGCTACGCCATGGTGTAAAAATTTACAAGTATACACCGGGATTTCTCCACGCCAAGAGCGTAATGGTAGATCGGGAAGTGGCATTGGTGGGCAGCACCAATATGGATTACCGGACTTTTCAGTTGCATTACGAGTGCGCCGCGCTGATGTACCACATGCCGGTGGTGGAGGAGTTGCTGGAAGATCTGGACAGCATCATGGATCAAAGTAAGCTTTATACGATCCAGGAATGGGAGCATCGTCCATTACTACGCCGCATGTTTGCTGCGGTTCTCCGGCTGGGCGCAATTTGGATCTAAGTGAGGATAACATATGTCTCGTGAATTAACTCCGCAGGAGATCGCGGAGCGTAGTTTGATTAAAACCTATCGGAAAACCCTGTGGAATCCGTTTATTGCAGCGGTGAAGAGGTATGAACTGGTAAAGCCGGGAGATCGGATCGCGGTTTGTATTTCCGGAGGAAAAGACTCTGTCGTTCTTGCAAAGCTTATGCAAGAACTGCAGCGCCACACCGAGCAGCCGTTTGAACTGGTGTTCTTGGTGATGGATCCCGGCTACAATCCGGAAAACAGAAAGCTGCTGGAGGAAAATGCACAGCGATTAGGAATTCCCATCACGATTTTTGAAAGCAATATTTTTGATGTGACCGTTTGTGTTGAGAAAAGCCCTTGTTATCTGTGTGCCAGAATGCGCCGGGGTTTTCTCTATGCCAAAGCCCAGGAACTGGGGTGTAATAAAATCGCATTAGGCCATCATTTTTCCGATGTGGTAGAGACCACGCTTCTGGGCCTGTTCTATGGTGCTCAGCTTCAGGCCATGCCTCCGAAGCTGCATAGCAAAAACTTCCCGGGTATGGAATTGATTCGCCCACTCTATTGCGTCCATGAGGATGCTATCGTTGCATGGAAGAACTATAATGGACTGCGTTTTTTGCAGTGTGCCTGCCGTTTTACCGAGGCAAGAGACGCAGCTGATGATGGAGTAGGGGAAAGCAAGCGACAAGAGATGAAAATGTTGCTGCGAGAGCTGAAAAAAACCAATCCCAACATTGAAAAATGCATTTTTCAAGCGATTCATGGTGTGCAATTAGATACTTTTCCGGGTTTTAAGTTTCACGGAAAAGAATACCCGTTGCAGGAGATATACGACAGAGATTATACCTTTTCAAGCGAAGAAAAATAAAATGTAATTTTTAGGAAAAGCTATTGACAAGGAATGTTTTTTCTGTATAATAATATCTGTTCGCTGAACACGAACGGATATAGCGGGTTTGTGTAATGGTAGCACAGCAGACTCTGACTCTGTATGTGAGGGTTCGAATCCTTCACCCGCTGCCAAAAGATTACTCCAGAATCGTCGAGATTCTGGAGTTTTTCTTTATCTCTTAGTTTCGCTTTCATAAAAACTGTGATATACTGACATCATACAGAAGAAAGAGGGCGCAAAAATGGGATTACAGGAACTATTAAAGAATGAATTGCTGATCAGCGCTCTTATGGCATGGGCTGCGGCGCAGATCATTAAAATGCTGATTTATGCAGCAATGAATCACACATTAGACTTTCACCGTCTGGTTGGCGATGGAGGAATGCCCAGTGGTCATTCTGCTACAGTGACGGCTATGGCAGTTACCGCCGGACTGGAATACGGATTGGCATCTTCTATTTTTGGTATCGCTGCTATCATGGCTATCGTTGTGATGCATGATGCTATGGGTGTTCGCAGAGAAGCTGGCAAGCACGCAAAAGCACTAGACGAATTGTTGGCGCTGGCTGGTAGCGATGTCAACGATGAAGTGAAATTGGGTGGGTTTTTGGGACGTACGGCACTGCTGGTGATTTGCGGTGCTGTAATTGGCCTGATCGTTGCGTTTTTAAGACATTGAATTGATCAAAAGAGCATCCTGAAACAAGCATTCAGGATGTTTTTTTGCGCGTTCCCAACGAAGGAGATCGTTGCTTCAACAGGATTACTTTAGATTGGCAGAAACCTGACAAAATAGAGAGAGTAGGAGGCAGGTGAGCGTATTATGAAAGAGTATATCAGTGCTAACGTCTACTGCAAACGACAGTTTGACCGTAAAGTGTATAAGCTTGCCATGTCTGCTGCCACAACCTGTCCAAATCGGGATGGAACGATTGGGGTCGGTGGCTGTACGTTTTGCTCAGCCGGCGGATCTGGAGACTTTGCCTCGGCAGAAAATCTTTCTATAGCGGAACAAATCCATCAGGCGAAAGCCATTTTGGGTGCGAAGGGAGAGGGACTACATTATATCGCCTACTTCCAGAGCTATACTGGCACCTACGGTGATCTGGCGCATTTGGAACGAATTTATCAGCAAGCGGCAGACCATCCGGAAATAGTGGGTCTTTCCATCGCTACCCGACCGGATTGTCTTGGGCAGGATGCACTTGCCATGCTTCGTCGGCTGGCAGAGAAGAAACCTCTCTGGGTGGAATTGGGGCTGCAAAGCATTCACCCTGAGACTGCCAAGCGGATCAACCGGGGATATGAACTGCCTGTCTACGAAAAGGCTATGGCAGATCTGGCGGAGATCGGTGTTCACCGTATTACCCATGTTATTTTTGGCTTACCAGGCGAAAGCAGGGAAGAAATGCTGGAGACAGTTCAATATGTGGGGCAACGGACAGACGGCATCAAACTGCAGCTGCTCCATGTGTTAAAGGGAACGGCTTTGGCGGAAAGCTATGCCAGAGGTGAATTTGTAACATTAGACCCGCAGATTTATTATGAATTGGTAGCGGATGCACTGGAAATTCTGCCGAAGGAAGTGGTCGTTCATCGTTTGACTGGCGATGGCGCAAAAAAAGATTTGATTGCACCGCTTTGGAGGGGTGATAAGAAGCGCGTGCTTGTAGACTTGAACCGTGTTTTGCAACGGAGGGGAATCCGCCCTGCGGTATGTTAGAATACAAGTTCGATACGAATCATGAGCTGGAATTCTGTTTGACGGTATAGGTAAACAATGGTATACTGACATTAGAAAAATGGCGAGGAGGGTGTTCTTCCATGAAAACAATTATTACGATTGGCCGCCAGTTTGGCAGCGGCGGTAAAGAAGTCGGTATCCGCGTAGCCAAAGAGCTGGGAATCCCGTTTTATGATAAGGAATTACTGCAAGAGGCTGCTAAGGAGAGCGGCCTGTGCGAAAAGGTGTTTGAAAGCTTTGACGAGCGTCCGAAGAGTTTGCTGTATTCCATCGCCATGGATGCCTATCCCTTTGGGATTGGCGGCACAGGTGATTCTCTGGAGCAGCAGGTGTATCTTGCTACATTTGAAACCATTCGCCGTTTGGCGGCAGAAGGTCCCTGTGTCATGATCGGTCGCTGTGCAGACTATGCGCTGAGCGGAAATCCGAATCTGCTGAGTCTGTTTTTGTATGCACCGAAGGATGTCCGAATCGACCGCGTGTCAAAGCGGCAGAATGTATCTGCCGAAGAGGCAAAGAGTCTGATTCGAAAAACGGATAAGCGCCGTGCGGCTTATTATGAGTATTATGCTTCCCGCAAATGGGGTGTTGTGGACAGCTACGACTTTTGCCTGAATACCCACGCTTTGGGATTGGGCGGTACGGTGGAGCTGATCCAAGCAATGGTGGCTCACAAGGAGCATCCCATTGCATCTCCTACGGAGATTGATCCGACTTAAACCTGCAGCAAGCACCGCAGACCCTGTGATCTGCGGTGCTGGTTTCTATGAATCAGGAGGGGATCTTATGGAGAAAATAAGACTTGGCCGTTCGGAACTGATGGTTTCTAAAACGGCGTTTGGCGCACTGCCGATTCAGCGTATTTCAAAAGAGGATGCGATCCGCCTGGTGCGTCGTGCTGTGGACGAAGGCATCAATTATTTCGACACAGCCAATGCGTATACAGACAGCGAAGAAAAGCTGGGTGAGGCCCTGGAAGGTATTCGACAGAATGTTGTGATCTCCACAAAGAGTGCAGCAACGGATAAGGCCACTGCCATGAAGCATATCGAGGAAAGCTTGCGCCGTATGCGAACGGATTATATTGACCTGTTTCAGTTCCATAATCCGGCAGTTCTGCCGAATCCGGAAGATCCTAATGGCGCCTTTGCCGCTGCGTTGGAGATGAAGGAAAAAGGTTATATCCGTCACATCGGTATTACGAACCACCGGCCCAAGGTGGCGCAGGAGGCTATCGCTTCCGGCAATTTTGAAACGCTGCAATTCCCGTTCTGCTATCTGGCTAATGAAACAGATCTGGCATTGGTGAATGGTTGTAAAGCTGCGGATATGGGCTTTATTGCCATGAAAGGTCTGTCCGGTGGCTTGTTGAATAACGCTGCAGCCTGCTACGCTTTTATGCAGCAGTACGATCATGTTGTTCCGATTTGGGGCATTCAGCATGAGTGGGAGTTGGACCAGTGGTTGGAACTGACAAAGAACCCTCCGGAACTGACGGAGGAACTGAAAGCCGTTATTGCCCATGATCGGGAAGAGTTGGCTGGCAGTTTTTGCCGTAGCTGCGGGTATTGCCTGCCTTGCGCGGCAAATATCGATATTCCTCAGTCAGCCCGAATGTCGGCTCTGCTGCGGCGTTCTCCGTATCAGCAGTATATGACAGATGAATGGCACGAAAAGATGCACCGCATTGAAAACTGCGTGCATTGTGATGCATGTAAATCCCGCTGCCCCTACGGGTTGGACACGCCGACTTTACTGCAGGCCATGCTGAAGGACTATGACGCATTTTATGCGGAACATCATAATGAATAAGAGGTTTATACATTTATGCTGTTTAAGAGTGAAGAAGCCAGCTTGAAACTGGAAATCGTGATGTACGAGTTGCCTGGCGATGCCGGACAGAGCAGTGATGATCAAAACTGGCTGGTGATGCGTGGCACATGGATCAATGAAAACGGCGAACTGGTGAAAGATTCCAATGCCTGCCTGCTGACCTATGAGCTGACGGAACTGACGGCTGGCTTAAAGGTGTTGCATGCGGGGATCAAGGATCCCTATGAGAGCGCATTTACGTCACCTGATTTTGCCCTGGCGGCTGATAGTGACGGCAACGGCGGTTTTAAGATGTATGTATCCTTTTATCTGCCCAACACGATGGATGGCGACGACACTGCGGAAGTGGAGTGTAGTATGAGCGCCGATGAATTGAAAGATCTTATCAACGAGCTGGACCAACTCTGCGCAAAGTTTCCTGACCGAATCTGATAAAAGTAAAAAACATAAAAAATCCGCCTCACAGATGTGAGGCGGATTTGCTTTACATGCGCTGTGCCTTGCTGACTTATGCCTTAGGACCGGCAGCAATAACGTCAGCGGGCATCTTGGTGTATTTCTTGAAGTTCTCCACAAAGGACTTTGCCAACTCTTTGGCTTTTGCATCATAAGCATCTTTGTCTTCCCAGGTGTTAGCGGGAATCATCAGCTCATCAGGGACGCCGGGGCAGGAGGTGGGAACAGAAATGCCGAAGTAAGGATCCGTGATAAACGCAGCCTTTTCCAACTCACCGCTCAAAGCGGCGGTGACCATAGCACGGGTATAGCTCAGTTTCATGCGCTTTCCGGTGCCGTTCCAACCGGTGTTGACCAGATAGACGTTTGCGCCGGATTTTTCCACCTTGTCTGCCAGCATATTGGCATAGACAGAAGGATCCATCGGCATAAAGGGTGCGCCAAAGCAAGTGGAGAAAGTGGGCACAGGGGAGGTAATGCCACGCTCGGTACCGGCCAGCTTGGAAGTAAAGCCGGAAACGAAATAATACATGGCCTGCTTTTCATTCAGCTTAGAAATCGGGGGCAGAACGCCGTAAGCATCAGCGGTCAGGAAAATGACCGTCTTAGGTGTAGAGCCAATACCGGGAATTGCGGCATTGGGGATATAGTCCACGGGATAGCCTACACGGGTGTTTTCGGTCAGGGAGTCATCGGTATAGTCAGGGACGCGGGTTTCCTCGTCAATGACAACATTTTCTACCAAGGAACCAAATTTGATAGCACGGAAAATCTCCGGCTCGGTTTCCTCAGACAGGTTGATGCACTTAGCATAGCAGCCGCCCTCAAAGTTAAATACGCTGTCATCAGCCCAACCGTGTTCGTCGTCACCAATGAGCTTGCGGTTGGGGTCGGCAGACAGGGTCGTCTTGCCGGTACCAGAGAGACCAAAGAAGATGGCGGCGTCACCGTCCTTGCCGATATTGGCGGAGCAGTGCATGGGGAAAATGCCTTCCTTAGGCATCAGGTAGTTCATGACAGAAAAGACAGACTTCTTAATTTCACCGGCATACTGAGAACCGGCAATCAAGACCATCTTTTTCTCATAGTCAATGATGATGGCTGCCTCGGAATTCACATGATCACGCACCGGGTCGCACTTGAAGCCGGGAGCGCAGATGATGGTGAAGTCGGAGGAGAAGTTTGCAAGCTGTTCCTCAGTGGGGCGCAACAGAAGCTGGTGAATGAACAGATTCTGGCTTGCCAGCTCATTCACAACGCGGAAGGCCTTGGTGTACTTGGGGTCAGCACCGGCAAAACCGTCAAAAATGAAAATCTCACGATTTTGCAGATATGCAATCATTTTTTCGTACAAGGCATCAAAGACTTCCTGCGTGGTGGGGACATTGACCTTGCCCCATGCAATTTCGTCATGGACACCGGCGGTGTCTACAATGAACTTGTCGTTGGGGGAGCGGCCGGTATATTTGCCGGTGTTTACACACAGAGCGCCGGTATTGTTCAACTTTCCTTCGCCGCGAGCCAGTGCCTTTTCTACGAGCTGAGCGGGAGTGAGATTACGATAAACTGCGCTGGGATTTAAAATGCCAAGAGTTTCCAAACCATAGGTTTCCATGATAATTCCTCCGATTCGACGATATGAATTGTTAAAGCCAATTAAACAGCAAGGATTATTTAATTGGCCAGATAACGGTTGAAAGATGCGTTACAGAGCTTTTTTGATTGCGGCAAGCAGCTCGTCAAAAGTTTCATAGGCGGGAATATTGGGATAATCCGCTTTGATCTGCTCCGTGGAGCGGAACAGGAATCCGGCCTTAGAGGCCTGAATCATGCCCAGATCGTTGAAACTGTCGCCGGCGGCAATGGTGTCAAAGCCGATGGACTGCAGGCCGCGGACAGTGGTCAGCTTGGACTTCTCACAGCGCATTTTGTGGCCGACAATAAAGCCGTCTTCGTCCACTACGAGAGAGTTGCAGAAAATGGTGGGCATGCCCAGCTTCTTCATCAGGGGCTGAGCAAACTCCAAAAAGGTGTCGCTGAGAATGATGACCTGTGTCAGGGAACGGAGTTCATCCATAAACTCCTTGGCACCGGGCAGAGGATCGATGCGGGCGATGGTGGCCTGAATTTCTTTCAGACCCAAACCGTGCTGACGCAGGATGTCAATACGGTACTTCATCAGCTTATCATAGTCCGGTTCGTCACGAGTGGTGCGCTTTAACTCGGGGATTCCGCTTTCCTTGGAAAACTCGATCCAGATCTCGGGGGTCAGAACACCCTCCATATCCAAACAAACAATGTTCATAGATCATACTCCTTACCAGTTCTTTTGAGCAGCCTTTGTCAGCACAAAGGAAAGCATATCCTCCGGCTCGATTACGTCATGATGCAGGACTTCACGTTCTTTCAGTCCGGCCAGATTCTTGGGGATAGGAACACCGGTGACAGCGTGGAGCTGCTCCATCGTGTTGTATTCATCACCGGTAGGCATCTCGCCAATTCCTTCCAGAACCGCCACAGGGAACTTATAGGGGGAGGCGGTGGAGAGAATCACAACGGGGTTGTGGTGGGGATTAGCTGCCTTGTATTGCTGCGCAACTTCCCATGCCACAGCGGTGTGGGTGTCGCACAGGTAGTGATGTTCACGCCAGACTTTGCCGATGGCAGCCTTAGTGGCCGCATCGTCGCAGCAGCCGCTCCAGAAGCTTTCCTGCAGCTTTTGGAAAAGTGCGGTAGGTACTTCGTAGGAACCTTCCTTGGAGAGCTGAGACATGAGGCTGGCAACCAACTTTTCATCACCGGAAAGCATAAACAGCAGGCGCTCCAGGTTGCTGGAAACAAGAATATCCATGGAGGGGGAAGTGGTCTTATAGAAAGGACGCTTCCGGTCGTAGCGACCGGTACGCAGGAAGTCGGTGAGGACATTATTGGCATTGGAAGCGCAAACTAAAGTGCCCACGGGCAGACCCAACTCTTTAGCAAAGTAGCCAGCCAGAATATCACCGAAGTTGCCGGTGGGAACGACAAAATCTACTTTATCGCCAAGCTGAACGGTGCCGTTGTTCACCAGATCAGCATAGGCCTTGAAGTAATAGACGACCTGCGGGGCCAGACGGCCGATATTGATGGAATTGGCAGAGGACAGGCTAACGCCTTTTCCCTCAAGCAGCTTCTGTTCAGAGACAGCTGCAAAGATATTCTTCACGCCGGTCTGTGCCACATCGAAGTTGCCTTTGATGGCACAGGCACAGACATTCTTGCCCTGCTGTGTGACCATCTGCGCTTTTTGCACGGCGCTGACGCCGTCATCGGGGAAGAATACGATGATTTTCGTACCGGGTACATCGCAGAAACCCTCCATAGCTGCCTTGCCGGTGTCGCCGGAGGTGGCGGTGAGGATCAAAATTTCATCGGTAAAACCGCACTTGCCACGGGCAGCTGTCATCAGCTGCGGCAGCATGGACAGCGCCACGTCTTTAAATGCACTGGTGGGGCCGCGGAACAGTTCCAAAACGGTGTCGTCACCAACAGCGACGGTGGGTACCAGATCTTCCGTTTCAAACTTATTGGCATAGCCGGCATTGACAAGAGCGGTCATTTCTTCAGCGGGATAGTCAGGCAACAGAGCGGACAAAATGGTTGCTGCCATGGCTTTGGTATTCTGCTTCAAAACGGCGGCATAATCAAAATCAATTTTCTTGAGAGAGGAAAGACTGTAAAGTCCTCCGTCCGGGGCAAGTCCGTCCAGAACAGCCTGTGCGCTGGAAACTTGATACTCGGTGCTGCGTGTGCTTTGGTATTTCATGGGATAACCTCCTATATAAAGCGAAATGCTATTATGATCATTATAGTTTTTTCAAGGCTGCACTAAGATGGGCAAAGTCCGTCAGGGTCAACGTTTCTCCGCGTACCGTGGGGGATAAACCGCAAGCCTCGATCGCATGCGCAATCGTGGGCTTGTCCCATTCCGGCAGAGCAGACGCCAGAGAGTTGACCAATGTTTTTCTACGCAAAAGAAACGCGCCGCGAATCACTTTGAAGAAAAATGCCTCGTCCTCCACTTCAACAGCGGGTTTGGAACGACGTACACACCGCAGAACGGCGGAAGTAACCTTGGGTGCGGGAACAAATTTGTCTCTGGGCACATCGAAAAGTGCTTCAACCTCCATGAAATACTGGAGATATAGAGAAAATGCACCGCCATCGCTGCTGCCTTGTGGGGCGGCTAACCGCTGAGCCACTTCTTTTTGAATCAATACGGTAATCGTTTCGAAACAAGGCGTTTCCACCAACTTTGTCAAAACCGGTGTGGTGATATTGTAGGGGAGATTGGCGCAGACAATCGGGCGCAAACCGTCAAACTTCTCTTCAACCAGAGTGTTCAAGTCCAGCTTCATCACATCGCCGGACACGATCTCCACGTTGCCAAAATCCGCCATTGTCTCCGCCAAAACGGGGAGCAGACTTTTGTCCAACTCTACAGATATGACCTTGCCGGCACGCTGTGCCAGTTCTTTGGTCAACGGGCCAATACCGGGACCGATCTCAAGAACACAGCAAGCGGAGTCTGCCTGGGAGGCGGCGGCAATATTATAAGGTATTTGCGGATCAATCAGAAAGTTTTGCCCCATGGATTTCGAAAAATGAAATCCGTGGCGGGTCAGTAGGGTTTCAATGGTACGAAGATCACAAAGTTCCATATAAGAATTTCCTCTTTGAGAAAAATAATGCCATACTAAATATATATCATATAACAAAATGGCAAAGATTGCAAAGGCTTATTACAAAAAGAAAGAATGAATGAATAAATCATTCTTGACAGATACCCGGTGGGGGTATAAAATGAACGAAAAATGATACCCCGTGGGGGTATATGTGGCTTTGTGGAAAGGAGCTCTTATGCGGGAAGAAAAGTATGATATTTCCGGCATGCATTGTGCGGCGTGTAGTGCATCCGTGGAAAAGGTGACTCGCCGTTTAGAGGGTGTAGAACGCAGCGATGTGAATCTGACCACCGGCGTTATGACGATTTGCTATGATGAGGCGCTGGTCACGCCGGAGCAAATTATAAAAAAAGTGGAAAAGGCCGGTTTCGGTGCTGTGCTAAAGGCGGAGAAAAAGCCGGAATCTAAAACTGAGGACGCAGAGGAAGCGGCCTTAAAACGAAAAAAGATCGAATTGATCGTATCTGCCTGTTTTTCTGTTGTTTTGTTGTATGTATCCATGGGACAGATGCTGCCATTCGGATTACCGGCTCTGCCACTGCCAGAGATTTTCGATATGCACACGCACGGTGTAAACTTCGCCATTGTGCAGTTGCTGCTGGCGGTTCCAGTGCTGTATTGCGGACGTAATTTCTTTATTGGCGGATTTAAGGCACTGTTCCACGCAAATCCTAACATGGACTCGCTGGTGGCCATCGGCTCCGCCTGTTCCTTTGCGTACAGCGTAGTCATGACGTTTTTGATTTCTGACGAGCCACACATGGTACACAATCTGTATTATGAGTCTGCAGCTGTGGTGCTGACGCTGGTTTCTCTGGGTAAATTTATGGAGAGCCGGAATATGCAGAAAACAAAGGGAGCCATCACGGCATTGATGCGTCTGGCACCGGATACTGCGATCTTGGCAGATTCCGGACGGGAAGTACCTACCCAGAGCCTGAAGCTGGGCGATTTAGTGCTGATCAAACCCGGTCAACGAGTACCGGTGGACGGAATTGTTACAAAAGGCGAAAGCAGTGTGAATGAAGCGATGCTTACCGGCGAGAGCATGCCGGTGGAAAAGCGAGAAGGTAGTGAGATCATCGGCGGCAGTGTCAATGGAAACGGTGCGCTGTATGCAGAAGTGACTCGCGTGGGTGAGGATACCACGTTGTCCCGCATCATTCGCTTTGTGGAGGATGCACAGGGGAAGAAGGCCCCGATTTCCCGGATGGCAGATAAAGCGGCTGGCGTATTTGTCCCTGTAGTAATGAGTATTGCGCTGTTAGCTGCTGTGATCTGGGCGCTGATAGGAAAAGAGTTTTCCTTTGTTCTGCGTGTTTTTACCTCTGTTTTGGTCATTGCGTGTCCCTGCGCTTTGGGATTGGCCACCCCAACTGCCATCATGGTGGGAACAGGCCTTGGTGCGCGGCATGGCATATTGATTCGCTCTGGCGAAATTTTGGAGATCACGCATAACGTCGACACAGTGGTGCTGGACAAGACCGGTACCGTCACTGAGGGCGCACCGGCGGTCACAGCTGTGTATCCAAGCAGTGTTTCGGAAGATGAGCTGCGGCGGGTAGCTGCTACGGTG
>JAKSQE010000029.1 GCA_024404295.1 Oscillibacter sp. | reverse complement strand
CAGTGTAAACTTTTCCACCTTGCCGGGGTTCTGATAAAACGCCTGCGCATACATATTGACACAGCGGATCAGATTTTTAGCAGCCTTAGGCAAATCGTTGTTGTCCGGTTCCAATTCGCCGCCATCTTTTGGTGGGAAATAGGTGGCCATAAATTCGCCTACCGTCACAGCCTGCAACACACGATTTAATCCGCCAATGTGGTCACGGTGGTAGTGGGTGGCAATCGCCACATCCAGATGGGTCACACCGTTTTTTTTCAAGAAGTCACCTGCATAAATGCGTGCAGAACGAGGGTCTAGATCATTCGGATGATCATCGCGGAGCAAATGGTCGTGGCCAAAGTCCATCATCATGGCAAACTTTTGCTCTCCATTTTCCATTTCACGAATCAAAATCGAATCACCGTTACCGATATTAATAAAGTCTAATGCCAGCATTTGGTTGCACCCCCACTTTTTATTGTTTTTACGATACCACACTTGGCCTACCCTGACAATCCAAACTTTATTCGTTCTTTGCCAAATTTCGATCCTCTTTTTGGGCGATTTTACAATGCACAGAATAAAACTCTGTCATTTCTCGCGAATTATAAATTGGGGTGCATAGGCAAAAAGATTCGAGCCGTTTCCGGCTCGAATCTCACGAATTCAGATTATTCGCTTTCCGCACTTGCTAAGGGTTCCACTGTTGCAAAGGTTTCCCACACACCATCCGCATTCGGAGTCAGCACTTCCACCTTGGTGCCGGAGAAGATCGTACCCGTATCTTCGGCATCGCAGGTCAATCGTACCACGTCACCCACGTTCAAGATCACCACCAGCGGGCATTCGCTGGCATTGATGGCTACATAGCGGTCCATCTGGTTCAGGCGAATGAAATAGAAGCTGTTGCCGTCCAAAACGGCGGTGCGGATCTCCGCAACTTTACCTTCCAGTTCCTGAAGATGGGACTGGTCCACTTCCACCTTATCGTTGGAGATGAGACCGTTATTGGCCAATGCTCTGCGGTAATTTTCCTCGCACTCGGCCACTGTCTGTCCCGTTTCAACGATATTATACTGGCGGACGTTGACCATGGCATACATCTTCACCAGTTCATCCGCGCCCTTCATAGCCATGAAGTAGGTGGGCTGGTCGGCAATATTCAGCAGCAACGGGAAAGTTGCCACATAGCGCATCTGCTGCACCTGGCTGGCAGCGGAATCCATAGCAGAATACTCTTCCGCACCGGCAATGGAGTAGAAATGGGTCTCCTTCGTGCGCTGGTTGGAGAGGATAAAGCCGATGTTGGACTCATCGCTGGTAACGGAGGTCACGCCGGTGTACATATACACATCATCGCCGATGGCAATATAGTTGTAACCTTCGGTGGTCAATGTCACATCGCGCTGGCCAAACATAGAGTTCAGGAAACCTCTGTGGTAGCGGCCGTAATAATCATACTGCTCGATAATCAGATTAGCGTCATACAGACGATCCACCCAAGTAGGAACTTCCTCATAATACTGGCTCTCGCCGGTAATGGCATTCACCAGCACAGCGCCCTTGATATCCGTGCCGCCAAACAGGCCAATGGTTTTGACAATGCGAGAGCAGACCCAGTACGGCGTGCCCTCCTCGTCGATTTCAAACACCGGTGCGGCAAACATCATCGTGGGATAGTTGAAGCGCAGGTGGCGGTGCAGATTGCGGCTGAAATGTTCCGCCGTGGTGTACTTCATGCCTTCCTCCAGGCGCACAACTTCCGCTTCCTGCGTCACCATATCAATAACGATATAGGCCGGCGGGCCTTCCGCACGGTTGGTGATCCACTTGATCAGATCGCCGTAGCGCAAGGATGTCACGCGTACCGGTCGGCCCTGATAGTTAATTTGGGTATAGGTGGGCAAAGTCTCAAACTGGGAGACCATATCTGCCAATTCACCCAGCTTACGGCTGCCCAAACGTGCGGCGGAGTCGCTGTCCAGCATAGGGATCTGGTCGTAGCTGATTTCCTCCACCTCCGCGGTAAAGTCACCGGTTTCCAGAGGCAGCAGTTTGCTGTAACTGCCGGCACGCAGTACCACCCAAGAAGACAGGCTTCCCACAGCGATGGCAGCGATCAGTGCGATCACTAAGACAAAGGGAACTGTGCATTGCTTGTTCACGAATCCCACATATCACTTAACTCCCGTTCCCTCGAATCCGGAAGTCAGCATGGCACATCCGCAATACACTACACACAGCAACAGCAGATAGGCATACAGATCTTCACTGTGGAAGTTCAGCGCAGGCAGATTGATGTAGAAATACACCGCCGCCACAACCAGCGTCACCACAATGTTAATGACTGTACGGGTAAATGCATTGCCAATGGGTTTGCGGGGCTTCCGCTCCGGGCGAGGAGGTGGCGTAGGCTGGGTAAAATCCCCCTGCTGTTGGCCGCTTTGGTTAAAACCGCCGCCGAAGCCTTGAAAATTTCCGGAATGAAACCCGCCAAAGTTGAAGGTAAAAGGCATTGCTTTCCCTTCCTTTCGTTTTAAATTTGTTGTTTTTATCATACAGGAAAAATATGAACAAATCAAGTTTTGACAATTTCTTCTGCACCTGTTCAAAGAAAACCGCCGGAGTTTCGCGCTCCGGCGGTTTTCATGTTATGCCGCTTGTCTGGTTACTACCAGTTCATTGCCTTCAACCATCAGTTGTGCGGTATCACCATTGGTCAGTGTTCCATCCAGCAGCTTTTCTGCCACAGCGTCCTCTACTTTGTTCTGGATGGCCCGCCGTAAAGGTCTGGCGCCGTATTTCGGGTCAAATCCCTCACGAGCCAGTTCGGCCACTGCATCATTGGATGCATCCAGATGGATGCCCATGGATTCCATGCGGCTAGAAACCGTCTTTAACATCCGACGAGCCACCTCTTGAATATCCGCTTCCGTCAGAGCGCGGAATACAATCGTCTCGTCAATGCGGTTTAAGAACTCCGGTCGGAAAGTCTGGCGCAGTTCGGTCACAACCAGCTCTTTCGCCCGTTCAAACGCCTTTTCGGTGTCATCGTCATCCGTCTTTTCAGTGGAGAAGCCCAGTTTTGCGCTTGCCGCTGTCAGACTCTTTGCACCAATGTTACTGGTCATCACAATAACCGTGTTCTTAAAGTCCACGGTGCGGCCCTGAGAATCGGTAATTCGACCATCATCCAGGATCTGCAGTAAGACATTCCAAACATCTTCATGCGCTTTTTCAATCTCGTCGAACAAAATGACCGCATAGGGCTTACGACGCACTTTTTCCGTTAGCTGGCCACCCTCTTCATGACCCACATAGCCGGGCGGAGAGCCAATCAGTCGAGAAACCGTATGGCGCTCCATATACTCGCTCATATCAATACGGATCATGGCGTTTTCATCGCCAAACATAGCCTCTGCCAAAGATTTGCAAAGTTCTGTCTTGCCTACGCCGGTAGGCCCAAGGAACAGGAATGAGCCAATGGGGCGCTTGGGGTCTTTCAGACCCACACGGCTGCGGCGAATTGCTTTTGCCACCGCCGTTACCGCTTCCTCCTGCCCCACCACACGTTCGTGGAGCAATTCTTCCATTCGCAGCAGGCGCTGGCTCTCATCCTCTGTCAGGCGGGTCACAGGAATTCCCGTCCACTCCGCCACCACGGAAGCAATGTCCTCCTCCAGTACCGGTCGATGCTGGCAGCGATTCTTTCGGCGATGTTCCCGCTCCATATCCAACTGGTCCTGATAGTTTTTCTCAATGTCCCGAAGCTGCGCAGCTGTTTCAAAATCTTGCTTGGTGATCGCTGCATCCTTGTCTTTTGCCAGAGCAGCGATTTTCTCCTCCAGGCTCTTGATCTCAGGGGACAGTTCTTCTTCCTCCATACGAACACGGCTGGCAGCCTCGTCCATCAGGTCGATGGCCTTGTCTGGCAGGAAACGGTCATTAATATACCGGGTAGACAGGCTGACTGCCGCCTCCAGCGCTTCATCCGTGATCTGAAGTTTGTGGTGCAGTTCATATTTTTCTCGCCCTCCTCGTAGGATTTCCAGCGCGGCTTCAGGAGCAGGTTCCTGTACCTGCACGGGTTGGAATCTGCGTTCCAACGCAGCATCTTTCTCAATATATTTACGGTACTCGTTCAGTGTTGTTGCACCCAAGCAGCGGATTTCACCACGGCCCAAAGCCGGCTTAATGATATTTGCCGCATCCACAGCGCCTTCCGCACTTCCAGCGCCAACAATGGTGTGAACCTCGTCAATAAACAGAATAATGTTGCCA
The DNA here is from genome assembly GCA_024404295.1 of Oscillibacter sp. Classification (GTDB taxonomy): domain Bacteria; phylum Bacillota; class Clostridia; order Oscillospirales; family Oscillospiraceae; genus Oscillibacter. The sequence goes on along the minus strand of JAKSQE010000029.1, from coordinate 7,308 downwards.
TCTTTTTTGACTTCGGACAGCACCTTTTTGATTCGCTCCTCGAACTCGCCGCGATACTTGGTTCCTGCTACCATACCAGACAGATCCAGAGACAGCAGTCTCTTATCCAGCAGATCCTCCGGGACATCACCCATAGCAATTTTTCGTGCCAACCCTTCAGCGATGGCAGTCTTACCTACACCGGGTTCTCCGATCAGGCAGGGATTATTTTTCGTGCGGCGGGACAAGATCTGCACCACGCGCTGAATCTCATTATCACGGCCAATGACAGGATCGAGTTTCCCTGCCCGGGCATCGGCAGTCAAATCGCGTGTGTATTCACGCAGAGTCTTATTCTTGCCGGAATCCTCACGGGCTGACGTTGCGGCAGTCGCACGACTCTCCGCCGCTTTCCCTCGGGGCGTGTCATTCAATTTCTGCATCAAAGACGTATATAGATGGCGAGCATCCGCGCCGGCAGTTCGTAGAATGCGGACCGCCATATTATTGCCCTCTCGCAGCACGCCTGCCAGCAAGTGTTCTGTCCCAATATAGGGATAGCCACCCCGTACAGAATCCTCCATGGCAATTTCAATAACACGTTTGGCTCTGGGAGTCAGTCCCTGTGCGGGATTACTGCCCGGCAGTCCCACACCAATGCTCTTTTTGATGATCTCTACCATCATATCGTCTGTCAAGCCGGCATCGGTCAGCACGGTATGCGCTAAACCTTCTTCCTCCCGAATCAAGCCTAACAGAAGATGCTCAGTGCCAACATAGCCGTGGCCCAACTCACCTGCCGCTTCCTGCGCCAATCGCAGGGCTTCTTCCGCTCTGGGTGTAAATTTATTTTCATTCATGGTCTTTTCCTCATTTCATTTCGAAATCAGGCGCTCTTTTGCTCTCCATTTCGCGCCTCATCCATGCGACGCAGTTCATCGCGAATCTCTGCCGCCCGCTCAAAGTTCTGGGAATGAATCGCCTTCTTCTGTTCCAATTTCAATGCATTCACTTTTCGCAGATAAGCAAAGCGGCTCTGCTCCTCCTGACTTACCAAATCATCCTCTTTTTTCACTTCACCTCTCACCTGCTTGGCAGGCGCAGTAGTGAGCGCAGGCATATCAGCGAAAAAGTCATCCAGCGGATTTTCCAGCATCCGGCCCATCAGAGAGGGGAGCGGAGCAAAGAAATCATCAAAGAAGCTGTCGCGGAATAATGAGCCACTGCCCAGCAGGCTATTCTTCCCGAAGAAGTCATCTAACATCTGATAATTTTGGGAAAACAGTTTCTGCGTGTAACCCAATTTCTCTGCGCACTCCTGGCAGAGATGCTTTTCCTCCACTTTGCCGTTGATGTTGCTCTTGTAAACAAAGCTAACTTCATTCTTACCACAATGCTCGCATTTCATAATTGGTTCCTCCATTTATTTTATTATTAAATTACATTTGTATACCGTTAGACCTGCAAAATCAAAACTTGCTTCAAAATATCTGCACGAACGCCGTCCCGCAGAATACGAGGCACCTGCATCAGTGCCTTATCTCCCACAGCGGTTAAAATCATCTGGCCAACCTCTGCGTCTAAGGCGCCGGTATGCACCAGATTGCTTAAGATCGCTCTGGCAGATGGCAGGTCCACCTGATCTCCCAGCGAGTTAATGACGTGCATCAGCAGTGTTTGACGGTCCACTTGTACGCGGGTGATACGGATATAGCCGTTGCCGCCTCGGCGGCTCTCTACAATATAGCCCCGTTCCGGAGAAAAGCGAGTTGACATAACATAATTGATTTGGCTGGGTACACAGTGAAATCTCTCCGCCAAGTCGTTACGCTGAACTTCCAGCACACCGTCCTCTGCCATCTCCAAGCTGTCCTGCAGAAAACTCGCGATCAAATCCGAAATACCCATGGGTGTTCCTCCTTGCAGTTTGTCAAATTTGTCTTTGACTTTCTTTGACCTTATCTTTGGACTTAGTATAGCATTGCTTTCTTGAAAGTCAAGACCATATTTTTGACTTTCTTTGACCAATTTGAAAACAATTTGTGAACAGTAAAAAGCGGCGGCCAAAGCCACCGCTTTTATCTTATTGAAGTGCCTCTTTCAGTGTCCGCAAGGAAACCAGATGCCCTTCCAGCATGGAAAGGCTCATGTCCTCCATTTCCAAAGACACATCCCCGTTATAACCAACCGCTTTTGCTGTGGCAAAGAATTTTTTCCACCAGTTTGTATCGTGGCCATACCCCACCGCCACATAATTCCAACTGCGGTTGGTATATTGGTCGATGGTCTTGGTGTCCAGCAATCCATTGGGTTCTACCCGCCCCTTCTCTGGACGGGAATCTTTACCGTGAATGTGATACAGCGCTCCAGCTTTGCCCAGAACTTCGGCTGCAGCGATAGGATCTCCGCCCATCCAGAACAAGTGGGACGGATCCAGATTCATGCCCACCATAGGACCAACTTCCTTCCGCAGGCGTAGTAGCGTTTCCGGATTATAGACCAACTGCATTCCGTGATTTTCCAAGGCAATCTGCTCAATTCCACAGTCTTCCGCTAACTTTATCAGCCGTTTCCATGTGGGAATCGCCACTTCATTCCACTGATAGTCCAGAATATCCTGCGTTTCCGGTGGCCAGGAGGTGGTGACCCAAACAGGCGTTTTGTCTCCGGGGCAGCCTGCCGGAAGGCCGCTCATCATAACGATTTTCTTCACGCCCAGTTTCTCAGCCAAGCGGAATGTCTTTTCCGTTACCACCATTTCTTTTTCATAGGCCAGAGGATTCCCGGAGCAGTTCAGCGTTGCCAGAGCAATTTCTCGCTTCCGCAATTCATCCATCCAGCGGTTTCGTTCCGTCTCAGACTCCAGCACAGCATCCAAGTCGATATGGGGGGCAGCAGACCAATTTCCGGTACCAATTTCTACCGCATGGACATCCTGCTCAACGCAAAAATCCAGCATTTCAGTAAATGGCATATCAAGTGTACAGGTTTTAATTGCAAGACGCATTTCTTAGTTCCTCCTGCAGTCCTTCTTTATTTTGAGCATGGCATATTTTTGGAAAAACGTCAAGATTTTTTCAATATTAGCTAAATATTGGCCGTTTTTGCAAAAGTTAGTTATAACTAAGTCAAAATTTATCTTGCTTTTTTGATTTTGTATGCTACAATAAAAGCACAATTCTAATGGAGGTGCACTATCATGGCATACAAGATTTCTTCTGCTTGCGTGAGCTGCGGTGCTTGCTCTGAGGCTTGCCCCGTTGGCGCTATCAGCGAGGGTGACGGCCAGTATCAGATCGATGCAGGCGCTTGCCTGGACTGCGGTTCCTGCGCTGACACCTGCCCCAACAGCGCTATCGCTCCCGAGGCCTAATTGCAACATACATAAAACACACCGTAGGCAATGCTTGCGGTGTGTTTTATTTTGCTTTATAATAAGGAAAACATCTTGTGAGGTGAGGTTGTGGAACATTGGGAGTCTTTTAAACCCGGTGGCTTTCGCTTTGTTTATGATGACACGCTCTTCCGTCCCGGAACCGACTCTTTCCTTCTCTCCTCCCTCCCCCATCTGAAAGCAGGGCTTCGGGTCTGCGATTTAGGCTGTGGCACAGGCCTTATTAGCCTACTGCTGCTACAGCGGCAGCCGGAATTATCCGTCACAGGGATCGACATTCAACCTGCCGCTATCCAATTGGGGCAAAAAGCTATCCAGGAAAATCTCTTGAATGACCGCTTGCACTTTACCTGTGCTGACTTGCGGAATGTACGGGATCTGTTTTCCACCGGCAGTTTTGACCTGGTCGTCTGCAATCCGCCCTATTACACCGAGCAAAGCGGAGAAGTATCTGCGTGTGACGCACTACGTATGGCTCGCTCCGAAAGTGCCTGCTCTCTGGATGATATTTGCCGTTCCGCAGCTTATCTGCTACGTTGGGGTGGCAGTTTCTGCCTGGTTCACAAGCCGGAACGCCTGACGGACCTGCTCTGCGCTCTGCGAAGCGCCGCAATAGAGCCCAAACGCTTGCGCTTTGTTTGTGACCGCACCAACGCCGCGCCCTCCCTTGTTCTTGTAGAGGGGCGGAGAGGTGGAAAACCCGGCCTGACAGTCGAAGCACCTTTGAGTTTACACGAATTATCCGGCCTGCCCACCCCAGAGGTGGACGCCATTTACTTCCGAACTTAGGAGGAATCCAACATGGCAGGAACCTTATACCTGGTCGCTACCCCCATCGGCAATTTAAGTGACTTCTCCCCTCGCGCCATAGAAACTTTGGAGAACGTAGATTTTATTGCCGCCGAAGATACCCGCGTTTCTATGAAGCTGCTAAACCATTTCGGGATCAAAAAACCTTTGGTCAGTTACCATGAGCATAATCATGTCACTGCCGGACAGTCGATCCTAAGCCGCCTGTTAATCGGCGAATCCTGCGCCTTGGTAACGGATGCCGGCACTCCCGCCATCTCCGATCCCGGTGAAGATTTGGTTCGTCTCTGTGCAGAAAACGGTGTGGAAGTCCTGTCGATTCCCGGTTGCTGTGCCGCCGTGAATGCGCTGGCCGTCAGCGGTCTCCCTACCGGACGCTTTACATTTGAGGGGTTCCTCACTGTTAATAAAAAGAGCCGCCGTGAACATCTGGAATCTCTAAAAAATGAGGAGCGTACCATGATTTTTCATGAGGCGCCCCATAAGCTCCGCACTACACTGGATGACTTGGCTGCTGCTTTCGGCAAAGACCGCCGTATCGCCCTCTGCCGAGAGATGACAAAACTCCATGAGGAAACTCGTCGCTGCACCATTGGAGAAGCCATTGCTTACTATACCGAAAGCACACCCAAAGGCGAATATGTTCTTGTTGTTGCCGGTGCGGAAAAAGCAGAAAAATCCGCAGTTAATCTGGAAGATGGAGTTGCACAAGTGTTAGCTCTGCGGGAAAGTGGCATGCGCCTTAAAGATGCGGCCAAGGAAGTAGCTGAGCATACCGGCTTGTCCAAAAACGATCTGTATGCCGCAGCACTGGATCAATAACAACTGTAAAGAAGAAGCACCGGCCGTACGGCTGGTGCTTCTTTCGTGTTAAATGGAATTAAAGTTCCTGCAATTCTTTCAGACAGCGAGGGCAGACATTCTTTCCCTTAAACAATGTCACATCCCGCGCGCTATCACAAAAAACGCAGCTGGGTTTGTACTTTTTCAGAATAACGGACGAGCCTTCCACATAAATCTCCAATGCGTCCTTTTCGGCAATATCCAATGTGCGACGCATTTCGATGGGTAAAACGATCCGTCCCAGTTCGTCTACCTTCCTCACAATTCCCGTTGACTTCACGATTTGCCCTCCCATAGATCTGGCCCATGCCATAAAATATGGCTTATCTTAGCACGTTCTGTATTATTTTGTCAATCATAAACCATTGAAAATTTATACTTTTATAACAAATAGTATAGGAGGCGGACATTTTTGGCAATGGCATACATGTGGGGTGGAATGATTGTCATTTCTGTCCTGTTTGGTCTTTTTAACGGAAACATGGAAGCAGTTTCCAATGCTGCGCTAAATGGTGCTCGCTCTGCGATTGATCTAAGTATCTCCATGGCCGGTATCTTGTGTCTCTGGAGCGGAGTAATGGAAATTATGAATGTTTGCGGTATTTCCACAGTCCTTGCTCGCTGTTTTCGTCCTGTGCTGCGGTTCTTATTGCCAAAAGCCAGTCAGGACTCCGAAACCGTGGCCGCTGTGTCTGCAAATATCTCTGCAAATCTGCTCGGGCTTGGCAATGCAGCCACACCGTTAGGGATTCAGGCAGCACGTCGGATGGCTCGCGGATGCAATGGCGTTGCCAGCAATGAGCTTTGCCTGTTGGTTGTATTGAATACCGCCTCCATTCAGCTCCTGCCCACTACCATTGCTTCCGTTCGTGCTGCCTACGGATGCGCCACACCTTTCGACATTCTGCCGGCAGTCTGGCTTAGTTCCATCTGCTCCGTTACCGTAGGCTTGCTGGTTTCCTGGCTTCTCTCCCGCCGAAAGGGGGAACACGGTTGAACATTAGCTCTTACATAATTCCCTTACTACTGGCCATAGTTGCGATCATCGGTATGGGCAAACGGATCAACGTCTATTCCGCCTTAACGCACGGAGCAGAAGAAGGGTTGACTGTTCTGCTGCGTATTATTCCGTCTCTGGTGGGACTATTGACCGCTGTCAGTATGTTTCGTGCATCCGGGGCAATGGAGTGGCTGTCTTCCCTCTGTGCGCCGCTGCTTAGTTTATTTGGCATCCCCGCTGAAGCCATGCCGCTTATGTTGATCCGTCCTGTTTCCGGCGGCGGTGCTTTGGCAGTGGCCAGCGATTTATTGGCCTCTCACGGGCCAGACAGCTACCTCGGGCGAGTCGCCGCAGTGATGTTAGGCAGCACCGAAACCACATTTTACACCATCGCGGTCTATTTTGGTTCTGCCGGCATCACAAAGACCCGTCATACCGTTCCCGCTGCAATCGCCGCCGACCTGACCGGCTTTTTTGCAGCCTCATTCTTCGTTCGATTATTGTTTGGTGCATAAGCGCAAAGGCTCACGCAGTACACGGGTACTGCGTGATCCTTTCTTATCTTACTGCTTTATTTCTATAATTCGGACATTCTGGTCCTGAACATACAGATTCACGCTATTCGTATAGGCCAGCGTTTCTTCCAGAGACATCCATTTCTTTCTGTTTGCGTTATAGCACAGCGTATCTTTGGAAACATTATAAGTTCGTCCGATGCAGACTACAGCAGAGGTGCCGATCCAACTGGTACCGGAGACATTTGCAATCTTTGTTAAGGTGCGAATACTGGAGAAATCGCCATCTCTCATTGTTGCCGCCACATAAGCGCCCTGAGAAACCTTTGATTCAGAGTTTCCAACAAGCTGCGTTCCTTCGCCGCAGTCAATTGCGATCATCCACTCATAATATCCGTTCACGCCTTCTGTCGGACCTTCCGCTTTTGCGCTCTCCGGGCACCATTGCCACTCCGCTTCGCTCACAGCGCAAACAACGCCGTACATGGCATCTGTTTTCGTTTCACCCTTCAAAACGATCAGATCAACCTCGTCATTCCAGTTGGTACGAGCATATACGATTTTGCTCTGTTTTACGGTAGAGGTAGCCAATTGCCCTAATTCCACCGGTTCACTACCCACATAGATTTTTGCATTGTCAGCCAGATATTTCTTGCCCACCATTCCGCGGGCCACGTCCAAATCGCCGGATACTCCATGGTTTAGAGCAGAGAGCTTCAGCCCATTTCTGTCGGAGGACAGGCTTACTGCCTGGCCGTCGTAATCGG
>JAKSQE010000028.1 GCA_024404295.1 Oscillibacter sp. | reverse complement strand
GGTGTTGTACCGGAAATTGCCTCTCGCAAGCATGTGGAGGCCATTGCAGCCCTAACAGAAAAGGCTTTGGCTGACGCCCACTGCACCCGTGCGGACATTGACGCTGTTGCTGCCACCTATGCCCCCGGTTTGATCGGTGCTGTTTTGGTGGGGCTGAGTTTTGCCACGTCCATGTCCTTTGGTTTGGGTGTTCCCCTAATCCCCGTTCACCACATTCGTGGTCACATCGCAGCGGTCTACCTGGCTTTCCCCGATTTGAAGCCACCGTTTCTGGCTCTGGCGATTTCCGGCGGAAATACATTGATCATCGATGTACGAGATTACACCGACATGGTGATCTTGGGCGGCACGCGGGATGATGCGGCAGGTGAATGTTTCGACAAAGCTGCTCGTGTACTGGGTCTGCCCTACCCCGGTGGTGCTCCTATGGACAAGCTGGCACAGCAGTCTCAGGGCGGTGTCTACCAGTTACCGACTTCCCATGTGGACGGCGCACCGCTGGACATGAGTTTTTCCGGCTTGAAAACCGCCGTGGTCAATCTGGCCCACCATGCAGAGCAGATTGGAGAAGCGTTGGATGCTCCTGCTCTGGCTCGGGACTTTGCCACAGCTGTTAGCAATACGTTGGTTCCCCGCGCGATGGAAGCAGCCCGCCAAACAGGCCGCACGCAAATCGTGGCCGCCGGTGGTGTCGCCGCCAATTCCATTATCCGCGGCGATTTAGAGAAAGCCTGTCAGGAAGCCGGTGCTCAGCTCTATCTGCCGCCTTTGAAATGGTGCGGTGACAATGGTGCCATGATCGGCGCTCAGGGATATTATGAATTCCTTGCCGGCCACACCGCCACCATGGATCTCAACGCTTATGCCACCCGCGATATTCACGAATAATCGACAGCGCAGCTGACTCTTCGGCTGCGCTGTTTTTCTTTGGCTGCTCAAATGAATGTCAAGTAAAATTTCAGCAGTAAAAACGTAGAAAACATTTTTAATATCTGCTTTATGTAAATTTAATTTGAAAGAAACCGAAGGAGTAAATCTCGATTTGTGCTACTTGGTATTTTCTGTAAATAATACGATTTTTTGTTGATATATCATCATTTTTTATCTGTTGAAAACTCTGTGGAAAATGTGGATAACACTTTGTAGTTATTTCTTATTATTTTTATTATGTTAATTTATTCAGTTTCCATAATGCATCAATTTGCTTGACATAATCATTTTATTTTTTCGTCTATTGTTTCATTCACCATCAAAATGTTCAGATTCGCTTTGTCAAGATTTTTTTCTCGGTCAATTTGCAAAAAAAGTTTTAAAAGGAAAATTTATTCGATTACTATTTGTAATCAAACAATTCTCTATATCAGATTCCGATCGTTTCCTCGAAAAAAGATTGACGCTACTTGAAAATTATGTTATGATACATCGTGCTTGATCCATTCTTTGCTAGTGTAGCTCAGTCGGTAGAGCAGCTGATTCGTAATCAGCAGGTCAGGTGTTCGAGTCACCCCACTAGCTCCAAAAATCCCGTCGAAAATGTTTTCGGCGGGATTTTTATTCGTTTCAGCGCAATTACTTGCCAATTCCATTCAATCTCTGTAAAATAAAGTCAAGCATCTACCGCTGCTCTTGCAGCAAGAATCGCCTGCGGATCGGTCTGATAGATCGTCCATTCATCCAGTCCCGGCAGTCCCATAGGAACTTGCTCTTTGCGGAATTGCATTTGGCTGTCCAATTCAGTTTTTCCGCTCATATGAAATGCGCGGGCAGCCGGCAGCTTTTTCCGCAAGGCCGTAATGACTTCGGCATTCACCCCTGCGCCGATCAGTACCTCTGGGCCGCTTTCCGCATCTCGCAAAGTCAGGAGCCGTGCCAGGCCATCCTGACCCAATAAACAGTTCGTTGCTCCGCCGCTGGTCAGCACCGTATCGACTCCCAGTTCGTGAGCCACACGGTAGGTGCGCTCCAAATTTTCTGAAACGTCAATGCAGCGATGCAGCGTCACCGGTGCGCCTTCACAGGCAGCGATGCAATCTTGCATTGCTGCTCTGTTGAGTGTTCCATCTGCGTTGAGGAATCCTAAAACAAACCCGGTGGCACCCGCACAATGTAACACTTCGATCTGACGGCACAGCATCTTCACTTCCTCTTTCGTGTAGAGAAAATCGCCTGCCCGAGGGCGCATCAGACAGCGAATGGGGATGTCGCTTTCCTTTCGAATCTGCCCTAAGAGTGCAGCATAAGGCGTCAATCCACCTACCGCAAGAGCACCGCACAATTCCAAGCGGTCTGCTCCTCCTTGAATCGCAGCTCTGGCAGAAGCCAAACTATCTACGCAAACTTCTAACAAACCATGCATTTTCGCAGTCCCCTTTCCATGCGTTTCATTCAGTATACCATAGAATACAGTTCCTGCCTACCACAGGAAGAAAGGAAATTATCATGGCAAAAAGACTTTTGAACATGACATCTTCCGAATTGACCCACCTTACCAAGAGTGGAGTGTTGGAAGCGATTGCCGGAAGCGAGGGCCGTGTATTAGCCAGCGAGTGCATCGGCATCACCCAACCGTTATTGACGGATGTGACCAATGCGGAATTTGCAGCTGCCATGGGGGCTGACATTCTCTTGCTGAACATGTTTGATGTGCAGCAGCCTGTCATTCAGGCTTTGCCCCACGTTGAACCCGCAGAGGTCATTCGGGAAGTCAAGCGTCTGACCGGACGACTGATCGGTATCAATCTGGAGCCGGTGGAAGATCGCATTGCCGCAGAGAACGACGATACCATCTGGAAAATGAGCAAAGGCCGCTATGCCACCGTAGAAAATGCCCGCCGTGCAGTGGAGATGGGCGTTGATCTTATCGTACTCACCGGAAACCCCGGCAATGGCGTCAGCAATCAGGCTATCACCGATTCCCTGCGCAGCATTTCCGCCGCCGTAGGTACCCGTGTTGTTCTGGTCGCAGGAAAGATGCACGCCTCCGGTGTGGTTGGTGAAGGCGGCGAGCACATCATTACACCGGAAGATGTGACTGCCTTTGTCGATGCCGGAGCTGACATGGTCCTAATGCCCGCCCCCGGCACCGTGCCCGGTATTACCACCGAATATATCCGTCAATTGGTCAGTCATGCCCACAGTCTCGGGAAATTGACCATTACTTCCATTGGCACTTCGCAGGAAGGCGCAGACACAGACACCATTCGCCGTCTGGCTTTGGAATGCAAGATGACTGGAACAGACATCCACCACATTGGAGATTCCGGCTATGTTGGCATGGCACTGCCGGAGAACATCATGGCATACAGCGTGGCCATCCGTGGTATTCGCCACACCTATCACCGCATGGCTCTCTCCATTCGAAGATAACAAAGCAGCGCACAGCGGTTTCCCGCTGTGCGCTTTTCAATCAGATCAGTTCAAAATGTTGTAACGCTTTTGCAAAGCCATCCTTGTCGATGTCGTCCGTTACATAGTCGGCGCAAGCTTTCGTCTCCTCTGTGCCGTTGCCCATGGCAACACCAATTCCGCAAAACTGGAGCATTTCCACGTCATTTTCTCCATCGCCCACCGCCATAGCCTCTTCCGGGCGGATATGATAGCATTTCAATAATTCCGCAATGCCGATGGCTTTATTGGCTCCCATAGCAAGGACATCGTATCCATCCTGTTTCCAACTGGTCACCGTTGCGATCCGGCTTAGATCCAAAATTTCCTGCTTGATCTCCTCTGTTTCAGTGAAGCAGGCAGCCATATAGATCTTCTCTCCTTGATACGCCATCACTTGCGGCGGATTGGAGCTGATGGCTGCTTCGAATTGAACCACGAAATCATTGACAAAATTGATATAAAAGCCATTCTCTGTGGAAAAACAGATCGGCACTCGTTTTTCTTCAAAAAGGGAGATCAACGTTTCTTTCAGTTCACCGCTGATGGGCGAATCATAGACCTTCCGGTTATCCGCATCAAAGGCGATCTGCCCATTAGAGGCCACCATGCCATCCGTCCGAAAACTGAAATGGTCAAATTTCTCTACGTCTTCCTTGGCTCTTCCGGTGCAAATGCAAAACTTGATGCCATTTCGGTTCAATGCCTGGATGGCTTCCTCCGTGCTCTGGGGCATGCAATGTGTCCGATGGGAGAATAGTGTTCCATCAAAATCCGCAAAAACGATCTTGATCATATTCGATGACCCCTCCCGTGTGCTTTTCTTTTCTTGCAATTATCTTATCTTACTCCAGCCCGTTTTGCAATCATTTTCCCGATTTTATGGCAACAGGCTATTGAACAATGATATGTGATTTGTTATACTAATACTGTAAATTAACGGATTTCCGTAAATTTTAAGAAAGCAATTTGAGGAGGTACACATTATGGGTCTGTTTGATAAGTTTAAGAAGGCTCCTGCATTCCCCGCTTCCATCGGTGCTACTGCAAAGGGTGCAATCGTCCCCATGGAGGCTATTCCCGACGAGGTTTTCAGCCAGGGTATTCTGGGTCCCTGCATCGGCATTGATCCTGAGGAGGGTGTTGTGTACGCTCCCGTTGACGGTAAGATCACGCAGCTGACCGATACCCTGCACGCAATCGGTCTGGAGAGCAACAGCGGCATCGAGATCCTGATCCATGTCGGTGTGGACACCGTGGAGATGAACGGTGACGGTTTCTCCAGCAGCCTGAAAGAGGGCGATGTTGTCACCAAAGGTCAGCCTTTGATGACCATGGATCTAAACAAGATCATTGCCGCCAATCATCCCGCTGTGGTGATCAACGTCATCACCAATGCAGATGACTTTGCTGAGGTCACTCCTACCAATGGCGTCATGGTGGATGTGGGCGATGAGCTGTTCCGCGTCAACAAATAATTGTTTCAACGACATGAAACGAGGCCGATTCTTACGAATCGACCTCGTTTTTTATATAACCAGAACTTACAGCACGACGCCCTTTTGGATCACACTCTTGATGTTCAGTGCATCATCCACCAAAATGACATTGCCATAACGGCCCTCAGCCAGACTGCCATAGTCTGCATCGACGCCGATGGATTTAGCCGGATTTTCAGATGCAGCACGAACCGCACTCTCCAGAGGAATTCCCATATCCAGAACGGCACGTTTCATGCAGTCAAACAGGCATGTGGCGCTACCGGCAATGGTATCGGGATGCTCCGTCAATACGGCACGGGGACCCGTCACAGTGACAGCCTGTCCGCCCAACTGATATTGACCATCAGGAAGGCCGGCTGCCTCCATACTGTCAGCGATCAGGATGACCTTATCATCGCCAAAGGTGTGAAAGGTGAATCGCACCATAGCAGGATGGATATGAACGCCGTCGGTGATCAGTTCCACCTCTGCGCCATCCTCCAGTGCAGCGATAATTGGGCCAGGGTCTCGATGATTGATACCAAACATTGCGTTATATAGATGGGTCATATGACTGGCGCCAGAGGCGAATGCCTCCTTAGCGGTGTCGTAATCGGTGCAGGTATGCGCCAAGGAGATACGGACCTCATCATGGCAGGCCTTGATAAACTCCATATTACCCGGCTCCTCCGGTGCAATGTCCACCAGCTTAAAGAGACCATTGCTGCGTTTCTGCAGGCGGCGGAACATCTCTACATCGGCACCCTGCACATACTTGGGATTCTGTGCTCCAATGCGCTTGGGGCTGATATATGGGCCTTCCATATTGATACCAACCAAATCGGCGCCCTTTTCGTTCTTATGCGCAGCAGCCACATCAGCGATTCCGTTCAAAATCTCCTCACTGAAGGTCATCGTTGCGGGGCAGATGGCTAAAATGCCACGACTGGCCTCGAAGTCAGCGATTGCCTGCAGACCGGCTTCATCCGCATCACAGAAATCATGACCGACCGCACCATGGAAATGAATATCCACCAAACCCGGCAAAGCAGTCAAACCAGTGGCATCGATGATTTCCTCATTTTCCAGAGGATCGGCATCGGATACGATGCGTCCGTTACGAATCGTTAGATCCTGCACCTGAAACCGGTGCTCCGGCGTATACACCTTTGCATTTTTAATGATCATTGGGTCACTCCCTTTTTAATTAAAAACCGAGGGTGGGCAGATTGCCCACCCTCGACGGTTTTATTCTATTATGCGTTCAACAGAGCTGTTTCAATTACAGCATCTTCTTGAACTCGTCATAAACGAACTGCACCTTGGGGCCGATAACGACCTGAGCAGCATCAGCGCTGGGACGGATCATACCGGCAGCACCGGCAGCCTTGACAGCCTTCTCATCGATCTTGCTGCCATCGACAACTTCCAGACGCAGACGGGTTGCGCAGTAGTCAGCACCCTTGATGTTCTCCTTGCCGCCAACAGCTGCCAGAACGGCTGCTGCAACTGCGGTGTAATTGTTGTTGGCCAGGGTTGCCTTGTACTCGGAAGCATCCACATCGTCATCCTCACGACCGGGGGTCATCAGGTTGAACTTGGTGATGGCGAAGTAGAACACCAGATAGAACACCACGAATGCTGCAATGCCCAGAGGCAGGATCAGCCAGGTCTTCTGTGCTGCGGGCAGAGATGCAGAGAACAGCAAGTCGCAAGCGCCGCCAGAGAAGCAGAAGCCAGCACGGAAGCCAGTGTAGTAAACGATGACGGTAAAGATACCATACAGCAGAGCGTACACGATGTACAGAGGCAGAGCGGTGAACATGAATGCGAACTCGAAGGGCTCGGTAACGCCGCAGATGAATGCGCACAGAGTGGCAGAAGCCAGCAGACCGATAGCAGCCTTCTTGTTCTTAGCAGCCTTGATCATTGCCAGAGAAGCACCGGCAACGCCGAACATCATGCAGGGGAAGAAGCCGGCCATGTACATACCCAAGCTCCAGGAGACATCAGCAGAGGTCTCGCCTGCCCAGTAATGGGACAGATCGCCCAGGCCGATGGTGTCGAACCAGAACACGTTGTTCAGAGCGTGATGCAGGCCAACGGGGATCAGCAGACGGTTCAGGAATGCATAGATACCTGCGCCGATACCGCCCATGCCAACGATGCCGTTGCCCAGAGCAACCAGACCGCCGAACACGATGGGCCAAACGAACAGCAGAACCACGGAAACCAGGATGGAAGCCAGAGCGGTTGCAATAGCAACGAAACGCTTGCCGCCGAAGAATGCCAGGAAATCGGGGACCTGAGTGCCCTTAAACTTGTTGTAGCAAGTAGCGCCAACAACACCGGCCAGGATGCCGATGAAGGGGTTAGCGATCTTGCCGAATGCGATAGCATCGGTTTCGCTCAGAGTACGCAGAGCAGAGACGGTGCCGGGATTCAGCAGGGTGGTCATCATCAGCCAGCTGACCAGACCAGCCAGAGCGGAAGTGCCCTCGTGGTCATCGGACATGCCAACGGCAACACCGATCACGAACAGCACGGCCATGTTGTCGATCAGGGCAGCGCCTGCCTTGATCATCAGGAAGCCAACCAGATAAGCTGCACCACTGGTTGCACCAGCAGCACCCATAACAGCGGGAGCCAGTGCGTAGCCGATACCCATCAGCAGAGCGCAGACAGGCAATGCAGCAACGGGAAGCATCAAAGACTTACCGAGCTTTTGTAACCATTTCATCATAATAAACATTTACCTCCTTCATTCTCTAAAAGGAAAAGCGTGCAAGGACGATTAAAATATACGCTGATCCTTTTTCTAAAATATATCAATTTTTGTCAGAAAAGTAAAGTCACGACTTCACTTTTTGCGTATTTTTGGTAAATATAACAATTAGTTATTGCAACGATTGGTTAAACTGGAGATTTATTCTGTTCACGCTTGTAATTCGGAATGCCACTGTTTCTTTTCGGAAAAAGAACTGCTATAATATGATAAAATATGTATGTAGAGTGTCTTTCCATCAAACGTACATATAGGTATTTCAAAAAGAATCAGGAGGTAACATCATGAAAATTATTCGCGCAAAAGATTACAATGATATGTCACGTAAGGCGGCTAACATTATTTCCGCACAGGTTATTATGAAGCCTCATTGTGTTTTGGGTTTGGCAACCGGTGGTACTCCTGTGGGAACTTACGCACAGCTGATCGACTGGTACAACAAGGGTGATATTGATTTCTCCGAGGTCACCACCGTCAATCTGGATGAATACCGCGGACTGCCCAGAGATCATGAGCAGAGCTACTGGTATTTTATGCATAAGAACTTATTTAATAGTATCAATGTCCAGCCGGATCACATCTTTGTGCCCAACGGCTCCAATCCGGATGCTGACGCTGCCTGCAAGGAATACGATGACATCATCCACATGGTCGGTGGCGTTGACCTGCAGCTGCTGGGAATCGGTCACGATGGTCACATCGGCTTTAACGAGCCCGGCGCCGCCTTTGAACTGGGCACCCACTGCGTTGACTTGACAGAGGAAACGATTGACGCAAACACTCGTTTCTTCGGAAATCGTGATGACGTTCCTCGCCAGGCCTATACCATGGGTATCAAGACCATCATGCAGGCACGTAAGGTGCTGATGGTTGCTAACGGCGCTGATAAGGCTGACATTATCAAGAAGGCTTTCTTTGGTCCTGTCACCCCCGAAGTTCCCGCTTCCATCCTGCAGATGCACCCCGATTTCATTCTGGTAGGTGACGAGGCTGCTCTGTCCAAAGTTTAATTTTTCGTTCTTTCAAAAGTTGAAACCTGGAGGGATCGCTGAGCGATCCCTCCAGGTTTTTATGTAATATGTTCAGATCAGAGAGCCTGATAGTCGTTTGCCAACTCACTCAGAATTCTATCTGCGCTCTCCCTCGTATCCACCGAGCGAATGGCATTGCGCAAGGGCAATACGGCGCTGGGGCTCACAGACAGTTCATCAATACCAATGGCAAGGAATGTCTCTGTCAGTTTCAAATCAGCACCCAACTCACCGCAAATACCGATCCAGCAGCCGTTCTTGTGGGCATTATCTGCTACGATCTTCAACGCACGCAGCAAGGCAGGATGATGTGGATCATAGAAACGGCCCAGGTCATTGTTCTGCCGGTCGCAAGCGAGTGTATACTGTGTCAGGTCATTGGTGCCGCAGCTGAAGAAATCCACTTCCTTTGCCAAGCGGTCAGATACAAACACAGCTGCGGGTGTTTCGATCATAATGCCGATCTCCACCTGCTCGGAGTAAGGGATTCCCTCCTCCTTCAGTTCGCTCTTCACCCGCTCGCACATCTTTTTGGCTTCCCGCACTTCCCACACGCTGGTAACCATGGGGAACATGATGCCCAACTTGCCGAATGCGGAGGCGCGATACAGTGCACGCAGCTGCGTACGGAAGAAGTCCGGACGGCTTAAGCTGATGCGCAGAGCGCGCATACCCATGGCAGGGTTCTCCTCCTTGGGCAGGTCAAAATAGTCGATCTGCTTATCGGCACCGACATCACAGGTACGGATGACCACTTCGCGGCCGTCCATATCAGACAGAACTTTCTTATAAGCCTCAAACTGCTCGTCTTCCGTGGGATAAGTCTTGCTGTTCAGGTACAGGAACTCCGAGCGGAACAGGCCAATTCCGCCGCCATCGTTCTTCAACACAGCAGCCACATCTTCCGGAGAGCCGATGTTGCAATACACGCGAACACTCTTGCCGTCCTTGGTAATGTTAGGCTGACCTCTCAATTCTTCGAGCATTTTTTGCAGGTTCAGCTGCTCTTCCCGCAGCTTCAGCATATGATCCAGAGTCTCTTCATCCGGATCGATAACCACTGCGCCGGTAGAACCATCTACCGCCACCGTGCGGCCTTCATACTCCGGCTTAAACACATCGCCTACGCCGACTATGGCCGGAATGCCCATCGTACGTGCCAAAATGGCAGTATGGCTGCTGCCGGAACCACCGGAAGTGATGAAGCCCAGGATCTTGGACTTATCCAACTGGATCGTCTCAGAGGGTGCCAAATCATCAGAAGCCAACAGAACCGGCTCATCCGAAGCGATGCCGCCTTGCACCACGCCACTCAGGATTCCCAAAATGCGGCTGCTCACGTCCCGCACATCTGCGGCACGGGCCTGCATATAAGCATCATCCATAGATGCAAACATCTCCGCGAACTGTGCAGCCACATCGCTGACGGATGCCTCCGCATTCAATTTTTCTTCTTTAATGCTCGCCTCAATAGCTTCCTCGTAGTCCAGATCTTCCGCCATCATCTGATGGGTCTCAAAAAGCATGGCAGCCTCATCGCCGGCTTCTTCCCGTGCCTTTTCTGCCAATACGCCCAACTGCTCAATGGCGGTAGCCTGTGCGTCCTTAAAGCGCTGCCATTCGGCATCTGTATCTTCCACCTCGCGGCGTGTAATGGTCGTCGTCACACGACGATAGTAATATAGCGGGCCAATTCCAATGCCAGCGGATACGCCTTTTCCCTGAATGGTAATCATAACGATTCCTCCCTACACATGGCAGTACAGTTTTTTTACTTATATGGTGCACTTGTCTGAATGCAATGTAACGAAAGCGGCCGCCCAGTATGGCGGCCGCAAATACACGGATTACAGGTTTGCTTTGAAGAATGCCTCGATTGCAGCTGCATCTGCTTCTTCGTTGGCGCCTTCAACAGAAACGGTAACTGTATCGCCGCACTTAATGCCCATGCCCATCAATGCCATCAGCTTCAAAGCATTGACGCTCTTGTCGTCCTTTGCGATCATAACCGTGCTGGTATAGTTCTTGATCTCCTTGACCAGCAGGCCAGCCGGACGAGCGTGAATGCCAACAGGATCGGTAACGGTATAAGTAAACTGTTTCATAAAAACCCTCCTCCCCCACTCTGTGGGGATAAACTTTGCAGTTATTTTATCATGTTTATAATGCAACGTCAACTAATTTTCGCTAATATTTGGCATCGAATTTGTACAGGTACGCCAAATTCATTTTAGGAATGGTTGCAACCGTTCAGCCAGCAGCAGAGAAAGTGCAATTTTGCAGAGATCCGGAATGATAAACGGGACCACGCACCATCCCAAAGCTGTCATCAGCCCAATCGGACCTGTGGTGCGTGCATAGACCAGAAGAAACCACGCTGTACCAAATGCATAGCAAACGCATAACCCCAGTATGCACGATAGAATTCTCACCGCGAACGACCGGCCCAAATAGTGTTCCATGATCCAATACACCCAGGCAGACGCCAGAAAGCCGATGATATATCCGCCGGTAGTACCCAGCAAAACGTCCAATCCTCCCCGAAATCCGGAAAAGACAGGCATTCCGATCACGCCCAACAGCAAATAGACCGCAACTGCATAAGTACCCTTGCGACCACCCATCACAAGTAATGCCAGAAACACAGCAAATGTTTGCAAGGTAAATGGGACAAACGGCTTCGGCATGGGGATGGAGATCCAAGCGCAAACTGCCATCAGCACAGCAAAAAGTGCAATATATGTCAGGTCCAGCGTTCGAAACCTGCTCTCGCTTTGCTCTTTCATGTTCAGTCTTCTCTCCCTATATCAAATATGTGTACGCAGGCAGAGTTCTCTTGCCTTCGCCTGAATGCTTTTCAGATCCTCAAAGCTTTCCGGACGTTTTGCATCATCCCGCAGCAGCGCCGCCGGGTGATAGGTTGCGGTCATTTGGACGCCGCCGCGCTCAAACCACTGACCATGCTCCCGGGTAATTTTGAAATCCTCTTTGATGATCGCCTGTGCCGCGATCCGACCCAGACAGACAAACATTTTCGGCTTGATCAAAGCAACCTGCTGCCGCAGATAACCGAGGCACGCTTC
>JAKSQE010000027.1 GCA_024404295.1 Oscillibacter sp. | reverse complement strand
TTGCTTTAGGAGGGAAGAGGTTTCTTCCCTCCTTACTTTTTGCTTGCTATCCCGCATTTTTGCGGGTATAATAACAGTTATTATGGTGTATTGCGCCTATTCTATATAGAAGGGATGTGAGCGTTGATGAAACCTATCGTTGCCATTGTTGGCAGACCTAATGTCGGTAAATCTATGCTCTTTAATAAACTGATCGGTCAGCGACTCTCCATTGTGGAAGATACGCCGGGTGTGACCCGTGACCGCATTTACGGTGAGTCTGAGTGGTGTGGCCGTAAATTCACGCTAATCGACACCGGTGGCATTGAGCCTCGCACGGACAACCAAATTCTGGAGTTCATGCGTGAACAGGCTCAAATTGCCATTGAAAATGCGAATGTTATCATTTTCCTGACGGATATCAAGACCGGCATGACCGCATCCGACCAGGAGGTCGCTAATATGCTGCTGCGCTGCGGTAAACCTGTGGTGTTGGGCGTGAATAAGGTGGATCAGGGTCAAAGTCCTGACATCTATGAATTTTATAACTTAGGTCTGGGAGATCCCATTGCCATTTCCGCCGTTCATGGACACGGCACCGGTGATCTGCTGGACGCCTGCTTGCAATATTTTCCCCCTGAGGAAGAAGAGGAGGAAGAGGAGGATGCCATCAAGGTGGCAGTCATCGGTAAACCCAACGCAGGTAAGGCTTCTCTGGTCAATAAGATTTTGGGTGAGCAGCGGATGATCGTTTCTAATATTGCCGGAACCACCCGTGATGCCATTGACTCCCGTTTTGAGAACGAACATGGCAGCTTTGTGTTTATCGACACGGCTGGCATGCGAAAGAAGTCCAAAGTGGAAGAGGATATCGAACGTTACAGCGTACTTCGTGCAACTATGGCTATCGACCGTGCTGATGTATGCTTGATTATGATCGATGCCACGGAGGGCGTTACCGAGCAGGATACCAAGGTGGCCGGACTGGCTCATGAAGCAGGAAAAGCCTGCATTATTGTGGTCAACAAGTGGGATCTGGTGGAAAAGGACGACAAGACTATGGCTCACATGACGGAAGAAGTCCGTAAAGGTCTGGCCTATATGACTTATGCACCCGTCCTGTTTATTTCTGCTAAGACGGGTCAGCGTGTGGATAAGCTGTTCGAGCTGATCGAATCCGTGTTCAATCAGGCTAATTTCCGCGTCAGCACCGGGCAGTTGAATAATGTTCTGGCAGATGCACAGACCCGTGTGCAGCCGCCCACGGATAAGGGTCGCCGTCTGAAGATCTACTATATGACCCAGGTTGGCGTGAAGCCGCCTCATTTTGTGGTCTTCTGCAATGATTCCCGTCTGTTCCACTTCTCCTATCAGCGCTATCTGGAGAATTGCATTCGCAATACCTTTGGCTTGGAGGGAACACCCATTGTGCTGTCTATTCGGCAGAAGGGTGACAAGGAGGACTGAGTGCCATGACTTCCGTTTCTTTGGTGAATGGTTTCACTCCGCTTCTTGTGGGTATGATTTTAGCAGATGCGGTATTTGCGTATTTTTGCGGTTGCTTTAATGGCTCGGTTATCGTTTCCAAGTATATTTTGCGGGATGACGTTCGGAATCACGGCAGCGGAAATGCGGGATTGACTAATTTCTACCGTACTTTCGGTGGCCCTTTGACTGCAGTTGTGATCTTGACGGATGTTTTAAAGGCGGTTGTAGCGATCGAATTGAGTGTCTGGCTGTTGGGCGGAACACTTTCTCCAGCCTACGCCAAGTACTGGGCAGCGCTGTTCTGCCTGCTGGGCCATATGTTCCCGGCAATGTTTGCTTTTAAAGGCGGTAAAGGCGTTCTGTCTGGTAGTGTGATCATACTCTTGATGGACTGGCGGATCGGACTGATCATTTGGGGATTGTTCATTCTCTGCTTTGTCACCACCCGCTACGTTTCCCTCGGCTCCATTACAGGAGGCGCAATTTTCCCGTTTTTGACTGCTTGGATCTACAGAGACCCGGTGTTGATCGTTCTTGGTGTTCTGTGTGGAGGATTGATCGTTTGGCAGCATCGTAGCAATATCCATCGAATTGCAACGGGAACAGAACGGAAATTCCACTTCCATAGAGATCGTATGTAAGCGAGGTTTTATGAAAGCAGTTATTTTAGGTGCCGGTGGCTGGGGAACAGCGCTGGGAATGATTCTATGCGATAATGGACACGATGTGACCATTTGGTCGCACAATGCGCAGAAAGCGAAACAGATGGCTGAAACGCGGAAAAATCCTCTGCTGGAGGGCGCCGTGTTGCCGGAAACATTAAAAATCACCGGTGATTTGGATTGCTTGACCGGTGCTGAATTGGTCGTCTGTGCGGTTCCGTCCTTTGCGGTGCGGGAAACAGGAAGAAAACTGATTCCTTACCTGCGTGCAGATATGGTTTTGGTGTCTGTTTCCAAAGGTATCGAGCGCGACACAAATTTGCGTATGAGTCAAGTTCTGCAAGAGTCCAGCAACAACATCTGTAAAGTAGTCGTCCTTTCCGGTCCGACTCATGCAGAAGAGGTTAGCTTACGGTTGCCCACAGGCTGTGTTGCAGTTTGCGAGGATCATTCTGCGGCACGAATGGTGCAGGATGCGTTCATGAATTCCTATTTCCGGGTATACACAAGTACAGATGTAGTCGGCGTGGAGTTATCCGGTGCAATGAAGAATGTGGTCGCACTGGGCTGTGGCATTTGCGACGGTATGGGCTATCAGGATAATACCAAGGCACTGCTTATGACGCGAGCCATGGCTGAGTTGGTTCGCCTGGGACAGTATGTTGGCGGTAGCCAGAGCACCTTTAGCGGACTTGCCGGTATGGGTGATCTGATTGTGACCTGTACTTCAATGCATTCCCGCAACCGTAGAGCGGGTATTTTGATTGGCCAGGGAAAAACTGTGCAGGAGGCCATGAAAGAAGTCGGTGCGGTGGTGGAAGGCTACTATGCCGCCGAGAGTATTTACCAGTTGGCACAGAGTGTTGGCGTGGAAATGCCAATCTGCAGTTGCGTTTACGAGTTTTTGTATCAGGGTCAAAACCTGCAGGGTATGGTAGAAAAGCTGATGCAGCGTGAAAAGCGTGACGAAGCCGATGCGTTTCTGTGATGGGGCGCTATTACGAAAATATTAGAAAGCACCACCTGTCTGCTGCGGCAAATAGGTGGTGCTTTTAGCTTTGTGCCGGTTTTTGTCAGGTGACGCATGACATTAACGCACTGCGGTGCCGAAATATTGCCGATTACCAGTGCCAGGGAGCCGAATAACGAAATAATAAGACAAACAGACATCTTTTGTGTATGTTGTTTCTGAGGGGGTGAGAACCATGTTTTTCAAGGTACAAATTGACGTGAACTGTGAAGAAACGGTAACAGCGACTGTGCATAGGCGTACACCGCTGATTGACGAGATTGAGAGACTGATTTTGCAGGAAAATATGACAGATCAGCTTTTCGGGTACGATGGTGATGAAATCTGCGTGTTGGAGATTCGCATGGTTGAATGCTTTTTCAGTGAAGCAGATAAAACCTATGCCATTTATGCAGATGGAAGGAAATATCAAGTGAAAAAAAGACTGTATGAATTAGAAGAGATTTTGCCAAAAGAGTTTGAGCGGATCAGCAAGTCGGCTTTGGCGAATTGGAAGAGAGTCTCAAAATTAAGTGTACAGTTATCCGGTGCGGTCAACGTAGTATTCAAAAGCGGTTATGTAGACTGTATTTCAAGAAGATGTTTTTCTGAACTCAAGAGGAGGTATGGAATATGAGAAGCTATCGTAAAGAATTTTGCAAAAGAGGATTGATGTGGGGCGCATGGGGAGGACCAATGGTCTTAGCTGCCGTTTGGATGTGGCTGGAAATGACAGGTGAGATCACGGCGCTTACTGCCCGAGAAGCAGCGATAGGAATCTTCACAACTGCTCTGCTTGGATTTGTTGCAGCGGGCATATCGATTGTGCATCAGATCGAAAGCATTCCAAAGGTGACTGCGTCTTTGCTTCAGTTTTTTGTGCTGTATGTGGATTATTTAGGAATTTATCTGATAAACGGATGGATAACACCGAATCAAGTATGGGGCTTTACCATGATTTTTGCGACAATATTTGCGGGAATCTGGCTTACTGTCTATATAACGACAAAAAGAAGAGTAAAAAAAATAAATCAAATACTTGAAACATAATCTTTTTGTAAAAGAAAGCAGAAACGAAACGCCAGAGAGCAAATTCAACGAAACTGCTCTCTGGATTCTTAAGATGGTATATGGCATTGATAAAAAAGAAATCCCGGACAAATGTCCGGGATTTTGTTTGTCGACATATGTTAGATCGCTCTGGTGACCTTACCGGAACGCATACACCGGGTACAAACATACACATGGCGGGGGGTACCATTGACGATTGCCTTAACACGCTTCACATTGGGCTTCCAGGTACGATTAGAACGCCGATGAGAGTGGGACACCTGAATACCGAAGGTAACGCCCTTATCGCAGAACTCGCACTTTGCCATCCGTTGCACCTCCTTGCTGTTGCGTAATCCGTGCATTCATATAAGCACGGATAGTATGATAACAGAAAGAATCGAAAAATGCAAGAAGATTTTTCAAAAAAATAAAAATTTTTTTCAGAGAAAATGCAAGGAGAAAAATGAGAGATGTATTGCGGAAACAATGGAATTCATATATAATAAAAAATAAGTATGCGAACCGCCGTGTGAAGTGGTGAAATGGCGGTCAATAGAACCATTCGGTTGTAAGGCATCATATCACAAAAGGAATGCTTTTGCGTGGGAAGGAACGGTTGGATATGCATAAAAAAGGTGTAAAAATCAAAGAATTTGTCAAAGCATTTAATCTGGAAGTGCTAAATGAGGGAATTGATTTTGATACGGCCGAACTGACCGTTACTGACGTGAACCGTCCCGGCCTTCAGTTCCATAATTTCTATGATTATTTTGACCCTCTGCGCCTGCAGGTGATCGGTAAAGCTGAAGTTACATTTTTGGAGAGCTTGGCTCCTGCACAGAGAAAACGCTGCTTTGATGAACTGTTTTTGTTCAGCATTCCTGCGTTGGTAATTTCTCGTGGATTGGAGTGCTTTCCGGAGTGCTTGGAATGCGCGAAGCTGCACGGCAGAACTTTGGTGAGAACCAGAGAGACTACGGTAGAGTTTACCAGTGATACCATTGAGTATTTGAATCGTCTTCTGGCGCCTTGCATGACTTGTCATGGCGTTCTGTTGGACATTTACGGCGAAGGCGTGATGATCGTTGGCGATTCCGGTATTGGCAAAAGCGAAGCTGCCATCGAATTGATCATGCGTGGTCATCGACTGGTAGCAGACGACGCAGTGGAGTTGCGGCGCATTTCCGGTCAGTTGGTGGGCACCGCACCGGAAGTGATCCGGAATTATATTGAACTGCGCGGCATCGGTGTGATCGATGTGCAAAAGCTGTTTGGTATGCGTGCGGTTAAGCCGGAATCACAGTTGGATCTGATCGTTGAGTTTGAGCAGTGGGACAATGAGAAGATTTATGACCGATTGGGTATTGAAAATCACTTTACTGAACTTCTGGATGAACAAATCCCCACTGTGACCATTCCTGTGCGACCCGGTCGAAACCTTGCAAGTATCGTAGAAGTTGCTGCTATGAATAACCGTGATCGCCGGATGGGATATAATGCTGCAGCGGAGTTGGCTCGCCGAGTGGATCTGCGTGCCGACGGTGTAAACTGAGGAGAACGGAAACACGGATTGTATTTTATTTTGAAGGAGCATGGATATGGATTGGACCTTGCGCTTTGATGAACAGGTAGCATCGGAACTGCCGGAAGTGCGGATTGAATGTGACGAACCTATGAGCCGCCATACATCATTCCGGGTAGGTGGTCCTGCACGGCGTATGGCATTTCCGAAGTGTTCCGCAGAATTAGAAAAATTGTATCAATTAGCTGATGCGGCCAGCACTTTGGTCATTGGGCGTGGTAGCAATCTTCTGGTGGCGGATGAGGGACTGGATCGCTTGGTTATTTCCACAGAGCAGATGAATCAGATCTACTTGGGACAGGATGAAAATACAATTGTGGCAGAAGCGGGAGTGCCGCTGGCACGTCTGGCGGAGTTTGCCGCGAAGCAGGGGTTAACGGGATTGGAATTCGCACACGGCATTCCCGGAAGCGTAGGCGGCGCAGTGTGTATGAACGCTGGAGCATATGACGGTGTGATGCGAGATGTGGTTCAAAGTGTTTCGGTGCTGTTTCCCGAGAAAGGAATTCAAACGCTTTCCTGCGAAGAGATGAATTTTGGGTATCGCCATAGTTTATTGACAGAGCAACCGGAGGCGATTGCGGTCAGCGCTGTGTTCCGTCTGCAGAAAGGTGACGAGGAGACCATTCGAGAAAAAATGAGGGAACTGATGGCCCGGCGAAAGTCCAGTCAGCCTTTGGAATACCCCAGTGCTGGCAGCTTTTTTAAGCGGCCTGAGGGGCATTTTGCAGGTGCGCTGATTCAGCAATGCGGCTTAAAGGGATTGACTGTGGGCGGTGCCCAAATTTCCGAAAAGCATGCCGGATTTTTACTCAACATTGGCGGTGCTACCTGCGCAGATATTATGGAACTATGCAATCAGGTGCAGAAGCGTGTCTATGAAGAAACCGGGGTGCATCTGGAGAGAGAAGTAAAACTTGTGAAGTGACCGGGGGACGAAAGCTTATGGATATTTTAATTATTTCCGGTTTGTCCGGTGGTGGAAAAAGTAAAGCTGCGTCCTTTCTGGAGGATATGGGCTTTTATATCGTAGATAATATGCCTGCTGCCATGATTCTGAAATTTGCAGAATTTTGTTCGTGCGGTAGCGGGCGATATGATCGAATTGCATTGGTGTATGATGTGCGTACAACGAACGACCCTACGGAACTTCCTATGGTGATGGAGCGGTTGCGCAATATGGAAACTGCCTGCCACCTCCTTTTTTTGGAAGCGGATGCGGAGACAATTATTAGAAGATATAAAGAAACGCGTCGTCGCCATCCCCTGGCGGAGAAATGCGATTCGTTAGAAGAAGCGGTTAAGGCAGAGCAGGCTATGATGGCTCCTGTGCGCCAAGCTGCAGACTATATTATTGATACATCACATACCTCCACGGCGCAGCTGCGAGGCGAGCTGCTGCGTGCGTTTGGCAGTGTCGAGGATCAAAAGGGCGGACTTGCCGTAAGCATTACATCTTTTGGCTTCAAGTATGGCTTGCCCATGGAAGCCGACTTGGTGCTGGATGTGCGATTTATGCCCAACCCATTCTATATCGAGGAACTGCGTAATTTGACTGGACTGGATCGGCCGGTCTCCGACTATGTATTCTCCTTTCAGCAGACAAAAGATTATCTGGAAAAGATCGAGGATCTGCTGAAATTTACGTTGCCGCTCTATGCGGAGGAAGGAAAGACGGTTTTGGTGATCGCTGTAGGCTGTACCGGCGGACATCACCGCTCTGTTGCGATTACCCATACTCTGGCAGAAGAGATTCGGAAATTAGGTTATCAGGTTTCGGAACAGCATCGTGATATGAACCGTAACTAACGGAGGTCTGTTGCGATGGAAAAAAGACGATATTCCAAGGTACGCGGACCGCGAATCGTGGTCATTGGCGGAGGACACGGCCTTTCTAATATGCTGCGTGGCTTGAAAGAATATACAGAAAACATTTCCGCTATCGTGACAGTTGCTGATGACGGTGGAGGGTCCGGTATGCTTCGGCAAGATTTGGGCATGCTGCCGCCGGGAGATCTTCGCAACTGCATGGCGGCGTTGGCGAATACCGAACCGTTGATGACGGAACTGATGGCCTTTCGTTTTAAGGACGGCACATTGGCTGGACAGAGCTTTGGTAATTTGTTTCTGGCAGCACTGAACGGGATTTCTCCGAGCTTTGATGTAGCGGTCCGCCGAATGAGCGAGGTCTTAGCCATTACGGGGCGGGTCTTGCCTGTGACAACCACAGACGTTCGACTCAAAGCAACTTTTGAAAATGGAGCTTCGGTGATCGGGGAATCTAAAATTTTTTACTGCAAAAAGCAGGAAGATTGCCGAATTGCTCATGTCGCACTCCTGCCGGATCATCCTAAGGCACTTCCGGAGGCAATCGAGGCTATACAGGAAGCGGATATGATCGTTCTTGGTCCGGGTAGCCTGTATACCAGTATTATCCCCAATCTTCTGGTGGATGGGATCGTTGAGGCGATCCAAAGTTCGGATGCCCTGAAAATTTACGTTTGCAATGTGATGACACAGGAGGGAGAGACGGAAGGATATTCCGTTGCAGACCACCTGCGGGCGATCTATGAACATTCGTCTGAAGGTCTTGTGGATTATTGCCTGTGCAATTCTTCGCCGGTTCCGAAGAACATTGCGGAGCGATACGCGGCGGAAGGCGCCGAACCGCTTCGTGGCGATGCAAAACTGGGTGAGTCGATGGGGATTGAGATCATCAGCCGCCCGGTCGCAATGATCGATCATGGATATGTGCGCCATGATCCTGTGAAATTGGCACAGGAACTGTTGCTGCTGCATGCAGAACGAAGCGTTCGTATTGCGGGCAGCTGGGCGCCTGGACACCACGATGCATACCGCGTTGAGCGGAATAACTGATAAAGGAGGGATTCCATGTCATTTTCCTTTGATACCAAAAATGAACTTTGCCGTCTGCCGGTACAAAAACTATGCTGCGCCCGTGCGGAAGCCTATGGAATCCTCCTGTATTGCAATACATTCAACGCATCAGAAGTGCGGATCATCACGGAGAACCCCTTTTTTGCGGCACGACTGCCGAGACTGTTCAAACGAGCATTCAACCTGCATTTTGACCGCCAGCCAGAGGAGTCAGAGCTGACAACAGAGGGCGGAACGGGCAGCAAGATGATCTTTCAAATCACAGATCAGAAGAAGCTTGATCGGATTATCAACCTAATGGGCTATGAGCCGCAGCAGAACTTGGTGCTGCATATCAACTTCGGCCTGTTAGAAGATTCCTGCTGTCGCTCTGCATTTCTGAGAGGCGTATTCTTTGCGGGCGGGAGTATTACCGATCCCTTGAAGCGCTACCATCTGGAACTGACAACTTCGCATTTGCAGGTCAGTCGGGAACTGGATTCCTTACTGCAGGAGTGTGGCTATCCACCCAAGAGTCTGAGTCGAAACGGAAGTTTTATTACGTATTTTAAGCAAAGCGACCAGATCGAGGATTTTTTGACATTGATCGGCGCACCGGTGGCGGCCATGAATGTGATGTCAGCTAAATTGGAAAAGGACTTGCGCAACAGCGTGAATCGGCGCTTGAATTGCGACAGTGCGAATCTGGATAAGGCAGTTCTGGCATCGCAGGAGCAGATGGAAGCGATCCGAAAACTGCAAGAGACGGAAATGCTGGAAACGCTTCCGGATAAGCTACAGGAGACCGCAATGCTCAGAATGAAGTATCCGGAGTTGACATTATCGGAATTGGCTGAGACCTTTGCTCCACCCATTACAAAGTCCTGCCTGAACCACCGACTGCGGAAATTGATGGAAGTGGCAAAAGGCATCTAAAAAAGAACGAAAAGAGTAGGAGAAGAACGATGAATCGTTTTGAGAAAGCACATGACTATCACCACCGCGGTTTTAACTGTTGCCAAAGTGTATTGGCAGCATTTTCTGATGTGACGGGATTGAGCGAACAAGCCAGCTTTGATATCGGCGGCGGTTTTGGAGCTGGTGCAGGAACTGGTGAACTCTGCGGCGCCCTGAGTGGTGCAGTGATGACACTTGGAATGCTCACACCGGTTGACCCGAACGAACCGGTCGTTAGTAAGAAGCGGACGGTTGCTCTGAGCAAGGAATTGCAGAAGCGTTTTGTCGAGAAGTTTGGCGCACTTCGCTGCACGGAGCTGTTGCAAAATCAATTTGCACCCGATGAAAGCACTCCGGCTGCGCAAAAGATGGGTCTGACCGGCCATTGCGATATTATGATCGTGACAGCCGTTGAGATCGTGGAGGAAATATTGGCCGAACGCGCTTAATCATGGATAGAGAGGAAATCTGTCATGCCCTTCGCACATTTGCATGTACATACTGAATACAGCCTGTTGGATGGAGCTTGCCGCATCAAGGATTTACCCAAGGTGGTAAAGGAGATGGGGCAGACTTCCTGCGCCATTACGGACCATGGCGTGATGTACGGCGTGATCGATTTTTACCGTGCCTGCAAAGCGGAGGGAATCAAGCCGATTATTGGCTGTGAGGTCTATATGACGCCTGAGGGCCGTACGCGCTTTGATAAAGTTCATGAATTTGATTCTGAGAGTCGGCATTTGGTGCTGCTTTGTGAGAATGAGGAGGGTTATCGAAACCTCTCCTATATGGTTTCTATGGCATGGACAGAGGGATTTTATGTGAAGCCACGCATTGATATGGCTCTTTTGCAGGAGCATTGTAAGGGCTTGATCTGCTTGTCCGCCTGTCTGGCCGGTGAGATCCCCAGACGTCTGCGGAACGGCGAGTATGAAACTGCCAAGGCCTATGCGCTGAAGATGGCAGAATTGTTCGGCCCGGATCACTTCTATCTGGAAGTGCAGGATCACGGGATTCGGGAACAGGCCATTGTGAATCAGCGCATTTTGCAGCTCCATCAGGAGACCGGCTTGCCCATGGTCTGCACCAACGATGCCCATTACCTCCGTAAGGAAGATGCGGAGGCTCATGATGTGCTGCTGTGCATTCAGACGGGCAAAACCCTTCAGGACGAAAATCGTATGCGCTACGAACCGCGAAATTTCTATCTCCGCAGCGAAGCGGAGATGGCGGAACTGTTTGAGGACTATGAGGGTGCGATAGTAAATACGCAAAAGATTGCCGATATGTGCAATCTGGAGTTTACATTTGGCAAATATCACTTACCAGAGTTCAAACTTCCGGAGGGTTATGATAGCTTTACCTACTTGAAAAAGCTGTGTGACGAGGGCTATAAAGAGCGATACGGCGATGATGAACGATATCGTGACCAGCTGACATACGAACAAAACATGATCGAGAAAATGGGCTTTACGGACTATTTCCTCATCGTGTCAGACTTTGTGCGCTACGCAAAGAGTGTGGGGATTCCTGTGGGCCCCGGCCGTGGTAGTGCTGCTGGTTCTATGGTCAGTTACTGCTTGAGCATTACGGACATTGACCCCATGAAGTACGGCCTGTACTTTGAACGTTTCCTGAACCCGGAACGTGTGTCCAGGCCCGATAGCGACATGGATTTCGGTGATACGCGTCGGGGGGAAGTGGTGGACTATGTCCGCCGCAAGTACGGTGACGACCATGTGGCGCAAATCGTTACCTTCGGTACCATGGCGGCTCGTGGCGTGATTCGTGACGTGGGCCGTGTGATGAACATTCCCTACGCAGATGTGGACACCATTGCGAAACTGGTGCCGAATACCCTGCATATTACGTTGGACGATGCCCTGCGGCTGAGCAAACAGCTTAGCGAGGTATATGAAAACGACCCGCAGATCCGGAAGCTTATTGATACTGCTAAAGCATTGGAGGGCATGCCTCGTCATGCTTCGACTCATGCGGCCGGTGTAGTCATCACCAAGCGCCCGGTGCATGAGTATGTTCCGCTGGCAAAGAATGATGAATCTGTGGTCTGTCAGTATATTATGACCACTCTGGAAGAGTTAGGCCTGCTGAAAATGGACTTTTTGGGCCTACGAAATTTGACGGTTCTGGATGATGCGGTGAAGATCGTGCAGGAGACGGAACCGGATTTCAAATTGTCCGATATTCCTGAGTACGATCCGGAAACGTACGAAATG
>JAKSQE010000026.1 GCA_024404295.1 Oscillibacter sp. | reverse complement strand
GGCTGACTTCAAGGCCTTCCCCCTGTCTGTTGAGGCCAACCAGCAGCGTCTGATGACCAACGCTTACTATCCCTTCGATCTGGAGAGCGAAGAGGCCATCTATCGCGCTTGCTTCTAATCCCCAAAATCCATCTGAGAGCCGCTGCTTTGCAGCGGCTCTTTTCTTGTCATAAAAGCAAAAATATGTTATAATATATTATGATCTGCAATCTGTCTGCAGAGAAATCACCGTCTTGCGGGGGATCTGGCTCGATTGATGTCATGCCGGTTGTCTCTCCTGTTTCTTGACCATACTGCGGGGTCACAATACGGTTGAATCAATCGAAAGCTATTTTTATGGAATCGAGGTTTATGACATGAGAAGGACAAATCAAACATGGCGGTCAGCCGGAGTATTCTTCCTGCTGTTCATCGTTTTTACGCTTCTGCTTCGCTTTGTTGACGTGCAGGCCATTGGCCCACAAGGGTCTTCTGTCGGATTTGCTTCCATCAATAGCTTTGTTCATAAACTAACCGGTGTCCATATGAACTGGTATGAAATTACCGATAAATTGGGATATTTGGCCCTTGCCACTGCACCTGTCTTTGCTTTCGTCGGGATTCTACAGTTGGTTCAGCGCAAGAGCCTGTTAAAAGTTGACAAGAGCATTCTCGTTCTGGGTGCTTTCTACGTTGTGGTCTTAGTCGCCTATGCACTTTTTGAACTTCTGATTGTAAATTACCGTCCTGTCCTCATCGACGGCATTCTGGAAGCTTCCTATCCATCCTCTCACACCATGATGTCTGTCTGCTTCATGTCCGCAGCCATTACCGAGTGTAAACTGCTCTTGAAAAATCAGACCGTTTGCCGTATCCTTCAAATCCTCTGCACCGTACTTATGGTAGTGATTGTAGTTGGTCGCCTGATTTCCGGTGTTCACTGGTTTACCGACATTGTTGGTGGTCTGCTGATCAGCAGCGCCTTGGTTTTGGCCTATCTTTCTGTTCTACGATCCCTTCGTGTCAAGCATTAAAACCGTTTGATGCTTGGAAAAACAATCATTTTATACGATGAAACAGGCGTGGCTTCGGCCACGCCTGTTGTGGTTAAACGATTACTCTCTGTTTTCACAAAATACAGCCCTTTTCTTTGTGCTTTTCTCAAATTGACAATTTTGACAGGCAATTCTATCATATAATGAAATGGGAGTATCTGCCTGTTATGTTCAGTCATGATGGCCTTTCTATATGGCTGAAATAGGCGGCCCTAAACAACACAAATGGGAAAACCCGGTATTTCCCAAAAGGAGAGTGTAGCAACCTATGAAGCGTATTTTTAGTCTGATTCTAACGTTTGCGATGCTCCTGACCATGCTGACGGTTTCGGCTTCAGCAGCGGGAGTGGATTTGAGTGCAGACGTATGGGATGCGGATACCGTCATTGCTCTGGGCGCAAAGGCACCCACGAAGAAGGGCGATATCTATGAGATCAGCACCCCGGAGCAGCTGCTCTATCTGTCCGGTTACTGGAAAACAGACGCCCCCCGCGACGGCAAGTATGTCCTGACGAAGGATCTCGATATGAAGCCTTTGATGGATAAAATTGCAACGGCTGGCGGTCTGAAATACGGCTACATGCCCCCTATTGCAGCCATTAAGTCCGGCAATAGTGAAGGCACCACCGGTTACTTCACCGGCACTTTCGACGGTCAGGGCCACAAGATCGAAAACCTGACGATTCAG
The DNA here is from genome assembly GCA_024404295.1 of Oscillibacter sp. Taxonomy (GTDB): domain Bacteria; phylum Bacillota; class Clostridia; order Oscillospirales; family Oscillospiraceae; genus Oscillibacter. The sequence continues at coordinate 10,480 of JAKSQE010000026.1, read as the reverse complement.
CGTACCGGCGACAAATACGCAGGTCTGTTTGGCTATTTGGGCTATGACGGTGAGCCTGCAACCTTTAAGAACACCGCTTTACTGAATCTGAACGTGATCGGTCAGAAGAACTGCGGCGGTCTGGCAGGCGTTACCTGCGGCACTGTGGACAGTGTTGTGGTTACCGGTTCTCTGACCAGTGAAGAAACTGCAGGCGGCATCTCCGGTAAGCTGAAAAACGGCACCATCACCAACTGCGTTGCCATCATGAACGTTGCAAGCCCCATTGAGTCTGCCGGTCTGGTTGGTTCTCTGGGTGAGGGCGCAACTATGCAGAATTGCCTTGCAGCCGGCACCGTCAGCGGTATGGACGCTGAAGCTCCTCAGGCAGGCGGCGCTGTCGGCGTTCTGAGCGCAGCCGATGCAATGAGCGGCATTGTTACCCGCCAGTCCAAGGTTGCGGGTGGCAATGACACCAGCCGTCTGATTGGCTTCCTCTCCGGCGAGTCCGGTTTGAATCTGACCCGCAACTATGTTTGGAAGGGTATCGCTCTGTGTGGCAACGAGCCCACCGATATCCCCTCTCAGAGCTATTTCTCCTACGCCTCTGACGCAGAGATTCTGAGCCGCGCTTTCTATGAAAAAACCGTTGGCTGGGACTTTGGTTCCAAGTGGACTTGGGTTGGCTCTGAAAACGCCGGTTATCCCGTGCCAAAGACTGTTGCTGGCGTTTGCAAAAATCTTGGTTTGGAAACCGCTTCCCCCGCTGAGGCAACCATTATCCCCTCCAATCCCGTACTGACCGCCGCAAAGCTGGGCGATGACCTGACTGTTACCGCTGAAATCGTCGGTGGTAAGGCAAGCAGTGTTTCTCTGGTCTGCAATGGCAAGGCAACTGCTATGCAGGAGACAGATGGTGTTTACTCCTGCATGTTCCCCGCCACTGCTGCCGGTACGTACACTTATACCATCGAGGCCAAGGTGAATGGCAAGACCATTACCTATCCGTTCCATGCAGAGACCCCCGTCTCCCTGACCATTTCCGAAGGTAAGGTGGACGGTACTCCCAACCAGATTATGATCACTCCGGGTTCTTCCGTTCATGAGATGAACATCAACTACACCACCGACCCCGCCGTGGTTGACACGCAGGTTTGGTACCGTGCAGCCGGTGCTTCCGATTGGACCCAGACTTCCGGCACCTCTTATGTTTCCTATCTGACGGAGGGCTTTGATAACATCGGCAGCCACAAGGCAACCGTGTCCGGTCTGGCAGCCGATACCAAGTACGAGTACAAAGTTGGCGGCACCTATGACGGCACCGCATTTGTCTCTGACGTCAATTCCTTTACCACTCTGCCCGATAACGGCAGCTTCACCTTCCTGCAGACCGCTGACCTCCAGAGTGAGACGCTCAAGGGCTATGATCCCTTCCGTAACACTTGGGATCAGTTCGTTCAGGGCACTCTGAAGAAGCAGGGTGTGGATATCGACATGATGGTCCTCTGCGGTGATAACGTGGTCAACGGCTACAAGTCCGTTGAATGGAACTATCTGTTCGAGGCACTGGGCGATGTCTGGAGCAACAACCTGACCGCCATGCTCCCCGGCAACCATGAGAACGCAGGCGATCCCACTTATGTAAAATATTCCTCCCATGTCAATCTGCCCAACGGTATGGTTCTGGACGGCATTACCGGCACCACCGGCTACACCGTCATCGGCGATGCCTGCATCGTTTACATGCAGTCCGATCCCTGCTCCGGCAATCCGGGCGCAAATGTCGCCGCTGAGCGTGAAATGTATTATCAGAAGCAGACCGAATGGGCCAAGAGCATTTACGAGTCCACCGGCTGCAAGTGGAGACTGATGGCATCTCATATCGGTACCTATACCTCCAACCACGACGGTCTGATTGAATGGCCGTATGTTGCAAAGATGTGTGACGAACTGGGCGTTGATCTGTACATGAACGGTGACGATCACGAGTACATTCGTGCAACCTGCAAAGACGGCGCAAAGGCTGCGATCGGTGTGGGCACCACCTACATGACCTGCTCTTCCTGCGGTGAAAAGCTGGATAAGTATGATGCCGCTAAGGTCGATCAGTTTGTCACCGTCCAAAAGGACGGCAACGCAGGCACACAGCAGATCCTTTCCGTGGTCACCGTTGATAAGGCCGGCATCCATGTCACCGCTTATCAGCGCTCTCCGGAGGTCAATGGTGCAATTGACTGGAGCAAGTGGGACGTCATCGACAAGTACGACATTACCAAGTCCATTAAGGGTGCATCTGCTCCCGCAGAGACTGCTCCCGTAGCACCCGCTAAGCCCGCAGAGACCGTCGCTCCTGCAGCATCCGGGCTGTATACGGTTCAGAAGGGCGATTGCCTGTGGACCATTTCCCAGAAGATCTTCGGTACTGGCGTAAAGTGGACCTCCATCTACAACGCAAACCTCGATAAGATCAAGAATCCCTCTATGATCTCCATCGGTCTTGAGTTGACGATTCCCAAGGCATCCTAAAAGCATGATTTCATAAGCAGAACGGCACCCGATCACAGATCGGGTGCCGCTTTTCCTTTTAAGTTGGAATGGACAGGTCAATGACCGCGATTCCCTGCCGCATCGCATACTGAATCGTATACTGCGTTCCTCCGGGAGACCCATCAAAGGCAGCAATCAATAAAGAAGCATGGTCCACCATGTATCGGTCTCGCCGCTGCATACAACCGGCGTTATATTCCGCGCAAATCATCGTTTCCAGATCACAACAGGCCAGCAGCGTATCATATCGGGCTTTCAGTTCCGGCGGCCAATGGTCTGCCTGCGTGGGACAGGGGATTGCCGCCTCCAATGTGACGTCCGGAAATTGCTGCCGCAATGCCAATACACATTCGCCGAAATACAGGTCACATCCACGTGCCATACCGCAGAGGAAATGACGGTATCCCGCTTGATAAGCGCCTTCCAGTGCATCCATCATGCGCCGTTTCAGTTCCTTGCAACGAAAATCATTCTCATCCAAGTGCCATGGAAGCTTTTCGGGGCGATGCCCCGTAAAGCAGCAACTTTCTTGTTTGGCAGGCATCTCCCCACCTCCTTGCATGTTCTATTTTACCACATCGAACAAATGTTTGCAAATATATTTTTTATTTTAGGATTGCATTATTTGTTGTCACGTAGTATACTGATTTTCAGAAAACAACTGAATCTTTGTCTTCAGGGCGGGGTGTAATTCCCCACCGGCGGTATAGTCCGCGAGCGGCTCTTCGGAGTGTCATGCTGACCCGTTGCAACTACGGGACCGACAGTTATAGTCTGGATGGAAGAAGATGAGTACGGCGAAGCCGTGCGCCTTTTTTGCGCACCCCTTTGTTGTTTGTTCACCTTGGAGAAGTCGAAGAATCCAGGGTGCTTTCAAACAAATCAAAGGAGTGTATTTTTTATGTCTCAAACTACGCAAAAAACCCATAAGCTGGCTGTTGCAGCCATGCTGTCCGCTGTGGCCTTTGTGCTGATGTTCATGGACTTCAGCATCCCCGCTCTGATTCCCGGCTTCGTGAAGATGGACGTTTCCGAACTGCCCGCTCTGCTGGCCGCATTCAGCCTGGGCCCCGTGTACGGCGTTCTGGTTTGCCTGGTGAAAAACGTGCTGAACCTGTTGTTCCACGGCTCCACCGGCGGTATCGGTGAGCTGTGCAACTTCCTGCTGGGTGCTACCTTCACTTTGGTAGCCGGTGCGCTCTACAAGGCTATGAAGAGCCGTAAGGGTGCCATCATCGCCTCTGTGGCCGGTGCTGTGGCCATGGCCCTCATCAGCGTGCCTGTGAACTACTTCATCAGCTACCCCGTCTACGCTGCCATGTTCGGCGGTATCGACAACATTATCGCCGCTTATCAGGCTCTGCGTCCCAACGTCAACGGCCTGTCGGAGTGCTTGGTGGTCTTCAACCTGCCCTTCACCCTGCTGAAAGGCATGGTTGACGTGGTGCTGTGCTTCCTGATCTACAAGCCCCTGTCCCCCCTGCTGCACAAGTAATTTTTTCTGCAAGCCGGAACGCACAAGCGTTCCGGCTTTTCTTTTCCCCTGAAATGTGGTAAACTGTTGAAAAATATTCAGAAAGGAGTTTCCCTATGGATCGGGTAATCTTCCATTGCGACCTAAACTGTTTCTACGCTTCCGTGGAACTCCTTTCCCATCCCGACCTGCGAGATGTTCCCACCGCCGTCTGCGGTGATCCCAACTCCCGGCATGGCATTATTCTGGCGAAAAATGAACCTGCCAAGCAGTACGGCGTACAAACTGCCGAAACCATCTGGCAGGCAAAGAAGAAGTGCCCCGATCTGGTACTCTTGCCGCCTCATCACACTCTGTATCTCGAATACTCCAAGAAGGTGAACGCCATCTACGATGAATACACCGATTTGGCTGAGTCCTTCGGTATCGACGAAAGTTGGCTGGACGTGACGAACACGCTCCACCTTTTCGGCGGCGATGCCAAAGCGCTGGCAGATCATTTGCGTCAGCGCGTGAAAGAGGAATTGGGTTTGACACTTTCCATCGGCGTCAGCTTTAACAAAGTCTTTGCCAAGCTGGGGAGTGACTATAAAAAACCGGATGCAACCACTGTGATCTCTCCTGAAAACTGGAGAGAAATAGTATGGCCGCTGCCGGTGGGAGATCTGCTCTATGTGGGCGGTGCCGCTCGCAAATTGCTGAAGCAGTATGGGATCGAAACGATCGGTCAGTTAGCTGCCTGCAAAAAGGAAATGTTGGAAACGCTTATGGGTAAAATGGGCAGCCAGCTTTACGACTATGCCAACGGCTTGGATGATGCCCCGGTTCGAGCCAGGACCGATGTAGACCCTGTAAAATCCGTGGGAAATGGCACGACTTTCCCCGAGAATCTGACCACCCGTGTTCAAGTCTCCGGTGGAATTGCCATGCTGGCGGATTCCGTGGCTTCCCGATTGCGGCACGAAGATCTCTACGCTTGCGGTATACAAGTTACTATACGAGATCCTCAGTTTCATGACCGCTCCCGCCAAACACAGCTAACGGAGCCTACCCATCTGATTCGCGATCTGACACAAGCAGCCATGGTTCTGGTAGATGATCTCTGGTCGCCTCCCTCACCGATCCGTGCTTTAACGCTTACAGCCATTCATCTGGTCCCTGCATCGGAAGCCTTCGAGCAGGTCAATTTGTTTACACAGAATATTGCTCCGAAGCGAAACCGACAGGAAAAGTTGGAATCCGCTATGGAACAAATCCGCAGCAAATACGGCGGTCATTCCATTGTTTTTGGCGCATCACATCCCGAGAAAGAGGAGGATCCTTTTCCATGACCCGACAGGAGGAAAAACAGCAGCTTCGCCAAATCGTACACCGTCTGGAAGCAAAGCTGGACCGTGGCTACAAACGCAACTCCGATGAAGCTATCGCCCGCCATCTGATGGCCTTACCGGAATTCCAGGCTGCTGACCACATTTTCTGCTTCGTGAGCACGGCGCATGAAATCAATACTTACCCCATTCTGGAGGCAATCCTTGCCGCTGGCAAGCAGCTTTCTGTCCCTCGTTGCACGGATGCAAATCATATAGAATTGCGGCAAATCACAGATCTGTCTCTTCTGTTGCCCGGCGCAATGGGAATTTTAGAGCCTCCGGAAACTGCACCAATCACTGATGTTGACGCGGTGGATTTTGCCGTAATCCCCTGCATGACATGCAATCATGCCGGTCAGCGGCTGGGCCACGGCGGTGGGCATTTTGACCGTTTTCTCTCCCATTATCGCGGTGGAACAATTTTGCTGTGCCGCGAGCTTTTGATTCGCGACGAAATCCCCGTGGAGCCCCATGATTACCCCATTCCATGGGTATTGACAGAGCGGGGCCTGTATGAAGACGGAATCCCCGCCCGACTGGGCTAATGAAGAAAAGGACGGATCCGATGATCCGTCCTTTTCTTTATGACTTTGCTTCTTCTATCAAGTGAAGCGTTACTTCGCTGGTTGTGCCGCTTCGCCATATCGTCAAAACCATATCATCGTTAACATAATGCTTTCGGCGTGCCTTTAGAACGGCCTGACTGGTCAAGGTGTCGGTCCCATCGATTTTCAGTAAATAGTCACCGACTTGTACGCCGGCACGGCCCGCGGCTGAATCCGGCGTGACTGAAACGATCTCTAACCCCCACAAATCATCTTCCAGCCGATCCGCAATCTGCATCACGGAAATGCCGATCAACGGCTCCGGCTGAACTTCTCCATATGTCAGCAAATCATTGACGATGCGTTCCATATAGCTGGAGGGAATTGCAAAGCCAAGGCCCTCCACCGTAGAATACTGCGAATACATTTTGATCACATTGATGCCTACGACCTGTCCGTACTGATTGATCAGCGGGCCACCGGAGTTGCCGTTATTCAAGGCCGCATTGGTCTGGATCAAGCTCATGGTTTTATCTCCCATGTTCACTTCCTGATTGATGGCAGACACAATACCGTTCGTCAATGTTCCCCGGAACTCCACACGCAGAGGGCTTCCGATGGCGTATACCGGGTCACCAACGACCAGATCATCGGAATCGCCAAATTCTACCGTTGGAAGACCCACGACGTTCATTTTTAAAATAGCAAGATCATTGTCCGCATCGCTGGCCACATAGCGTGCTTCAAAGGTTGTGTCATTTTCCAGCAGAATCACACATTGGTCGCAGCCTGCAACCACATGCTGATTGGTCATTACATAGCCATCTTCCCGGAAAATAACACCAGTGCCGACAGAAACCATGCTGCCGCCCTTCACTTGCGCCATTACCGTAACCACCGCCGGGTTTACCCGTCGATAAATTTCCTGCGCGCTGAGTCCCTCCCCATGTTCTGATGTTGTGGTCATCGTTACATTTTCATCAGCCTCATAGAGAGGAATATAAACCTCGTCTGTTACCTCCTCATGGTAGTAACCATCGTAACGCGAATCATACGGCCGGTTTTGCTGCCGCTGGAACGGCAGTCCATAATACAGCGTCAAAACGACCGCTCCAACCACCAGCACAGCAAGACAACCCAGAAAAATTGCCAGCCCACGGCGGCTCTTTTTTCTGTTACTCTCCCACTTGTTAGAATCAGCAGAAACGCATTCTTCTTTTTTCTCACCCGGCATAGGCCGTTCATATGTTTCCACGATTTCAGCCGGAAACGTGCGGCTATATTCTTCAATGACTTGTCCTTCGGTATATATGGTTCGATGCTGCTCCATAATTCCTCATTCCAGACGCAGCGAAAAGCTGAATGTCGTGATTCCGCCTTCGCTGGTCACATTGATTTGTTCCTTATGCTGCTCCAAAATGGTCTTAACAATGTATAGGCCAAGGCCTACACCGTCCTTATCTTCGCTGCGGGATTTATCGCTTTTATGGAAACGTTCAAACAGCATCGGCAATTCATCAGCCGGTATCGTCTCGCCGTAATTCCGCACCGTCACGCAGGCCTTTCCATCCTGCGCAAGAGCAACACCCAAGTACAGGGTAGATCCCGCTCTGGCAAACTTAGCCGCATTTTCCAACAGGTTATAAATGACCTGCGTGATCATATCGTTATCACCCAGCACCAGAATAGGATCTTCCGGAATATCTGCTTCCACATCCAGATCCCGGTCAGTAATTTTCTTTTCCATGGAAATCAACACGCGGCGCATACTCTCGCAAATGTCAAAATGCCCGCCGCCTCGCAAGGGGTCCATCGCCTGCAGCTGGCTGACATCCAGCATGCGCCGCACCATGCGGCTGAGACGACGGCTCTCGTCGGAGATGATCTGGAGATACTGCCGCTCGTTTTCCGGTGGGATCGTTCCGTCCAAAATGCCGTCCGTATAGCCGGCAATGGTGGTCATAGGTGTTTTCAGTTCGTGGGAGATATTCGCGATAAAGTCCCGGCGCTGGCGTTCCGTTTGCTGCAAGCTTTCTGCCATATTGTTGAACGAGGCCGCCAGTTCTCCAATCTCATCATTTCGGCCGTAGTCATTCATTCGAATGTCAAAATCGCCCTCTGCATAGTGTCGAGTGGCCTGTGCCATCTCGCGAATTGGTTTCACCTGCCGCAGTGTTGTCACAGAAGACGCCATAAATGCAATCAGCAGCACAACCAGTGCTGCCATAACAAACAACCCAGCAAAGCCTCTCCACATCTGATCCACCATCTGGGTAGTAGACACTGCAAAAACCGCGCCCAACACCCTGCCTGAATCTGCGCTTATAACAGGAACGCCGCCCACAAAACGCTTTTTTGCGTATGTGCCGTCCAAATCACTGCGCTTAATCCAGCGTCCACCCTGTTGGACGCTCTCCACAGCGTCAGATGGCATGGTAATGGATTTTCCCTCCATGTTCGCATCTGTGGAGAGCAGCACATGCCCCTCCTCATCGCAGATCAACACATCAATATCTGACAATGCAGCTGCGGAAGCAGTTAGCCGCCGGAAGTTTTCGTCCTCCTGCAATTCATCCACAGAGAGATATCGACCGCTCTCCAGATAGCGAACGGCCAACTGATTCATCACCTGCGCGCGGTTCAGCAAGTCATCGATCTTTTGACTGCGGGTATAGGTATAACTCAGCGTAAAGAAGGATGTCCCAAGCAGCACAAGGGTCAATGCCACCATTCCTACCGTCACAGACATCTGCCGCCAATAGAGACCACGGAAGTTTTTTCGCAGCCAGTCCATGTTTCGTCTCCTCATTTTTCAGCAGCCGCGCCGGCCACTTCAAACTTATATCCGACGCCCCAGACGGTTTTCAGTGCCCACTGATCGGATATATTCTCTACCTTCTCGCGCAGCCGCTTGATATGCACATCCACGGTACGGCTGTCACCGAAGTAATCAAAGCCCCAAACCTCGTCCAACAGCTGGTTACGCGTATAAACACGGTTTGGCGTTGCAGCCAAATGATACAGCAATTCCAATTCTTTCGGGGGGGTATCAATTTTCTTCTCATCCACGATCAACTCATAGGAATCCAGGTTGATCGTCAGTTTGTCGAATTGCAGTTTCTTGCTCGTATCGTTGGGGATCTCCGAACGGCGTAATACTGCATTGATTCGCGCCAACAGTTCTTTCATTTCGAAGGGTTTCACAATATAATCGTCCGCACCCATCTCTAATCCCTGAATACGGTCAAAAACTTCGCTTTTTGCAGTTAACATAATAATTGGAACTTTGCTGGTTTCCCGCACCTTTGCGCAAACAGCCCAGCCATCCATCACCGGCAGCATAATATCCAATAAAATCAGATCCGGTGCCTTTTTTTGAAATTCCTCAATGGCTTTACCGCCGTCACCGGCAATTCGGACATCGAAGCCCTCTTTCACCAAGTACATATGGATCAGTTCGGAAATATTATGGTCATCCTCCACCACTAAAATATTGCGGCCCATATGGTTCCTCCTGTTTTAGGTTCTCTATTGTAATATCCAGATTATATCCATTTTCTTTATAATTTGGGTGAATATTTCGTGAATAATCATTTCGTGGTTTCATGCAGTGCGTGGCAGGTGCAGCCTTCCTGTCCCACAACTCGGATAAACTCCCGTATGCCGCTTGCAGTAGCCGTATCATACAGCCACACAGTCACATCGCCACGCTGAGCAGTAACGTGCTGCACCAATGCATTGGCCCTGAGTGTGCTTGTAAGTTGATAGTCAGATCGATCCAAATCCACTTTCAGACACCGGTAGCCCAGCTTTTCTGCCGCAGCAGTAGCCGTTCCATCATCGTTCAAAATATACGTCAATCTGGTCTTTCCGCACGTAGCTTGATAGATACTTTCATTACCACTGCGCAGCTGTTCTTCCACCGTCTCGTCGGGATTAGCGGCATCTGCCAAAATACCGATCGTCTGCCCTGTGGCACACATTCTTCGCAGCAAGTCCCCTTGCTCTGCCAGATACTCAGGTGTGCAGAAAAAAGCTGCTTGTGCCGGCTTTCGATCCATTATGTTCAGCTGTTCCGCTGTATTTTTCCCCGCCTTCAGGCAGAGAAACACCTGCTTATTATTCTGGGAAATATCTTGCGTAGGCGTTTGCAAATTTGTCCCTTCCGGGTTTTTCCCTTTCATGTATGCATTATAATAACTCTCCATATTATAGGTTGCCGCATTGGCAAACTGCTGATCAGTTAGGCCAAAGTTCGGCGTACGAAGCCAGACCAGATAGCCATGGGGCACGTCAGTCACACTGTATGTCAGTTCAAAGTATCGTGCAATGACCGCTGCAGGTGCAAACACCTGTCCATTCCGCCGGATTGCACCGGGATACAGGATGTTTCCGCTCACATCTTCTGTGTAATTTGTACTCGTATCAAAAATAAGTGCAGCACGCTTTACATTGTTGTAAACTACTGCCGTTGTCTTACTATTGTTATAAGCGCTTAAAATACCCAACGACTGCCAGTTTGCACTGGAAAAGATGCTACAAGAAATATGTAAATATCCTTTTGA
>JAKSQE010000025.1 GCA_024404295.1 Oscillibacter sp. | reverse complement strand
TTCTGGCCTCGGAGGGCGGAGTTTTTCGCAGCGGCGGCAGCGGTGCAGATTTTGAGGAGGATTGTTTCCGCAGCAATGGTCTTTATGAGAACAGCGGAACGTTGGAGGATAACCTGCGCGCATACGAAGCAGAATGCCTTGCAGGGCAGGCAGAAATGCAGTGAAGAATATGAAAGGTTCCCGCCTCCTCGGCGGGAACTTTCTTTATGCGGGGAGTAAATTGTATGCGACCAGTACCTCACGGATCTGCGCTTCGTGCTGAGGGCTGGGAGCGCAGAGGGGAAGACGTAGCTCTCCGGCTTCCATGCCCATGAGATTTAATGCCGTTTTGACTGGAATGGGATTGACCTCGCAGAACATGGTATCACAAAAGTTTTTAAGATATAGCTGCAGTTTTCCGGCTTCGACATAGTTGTTTTCAAGACACATTTTCACCAGCATGTGCATTTCAGCGGGTAACACATTGGCTACCACGGAAATGACACCGGATCCGCCGAGGGCACAGACGGGAACAACTTCATCGTCATTGCCGGACCAAATCGAAAAATCTTCGGGGCAGAGATTGCGGGTCTTCTGCACATTGCTCAAGTTGCCGCTTGCTTCTTTTACACCGACAATGTTTGGATGCTTAGACAGCTCAGCGTAGGTTTCAGGCTGCATTGTCACGCCGGTACGGGAGGGAACGTTGTATAGAATAATGGGAGTCGTTACTGCATCTGCCAGAACGGTATAGTGTCGAACCAAGCCGGACTGAGTGGCTTTGTTATAATACGGTGTTACAATCAACAAACCGTCGACACCCAATTTCTCAATGTCTTTGGACAAAGCAGCGGCCTGTTCGGTAGAGTTGCAACCGGAGCCTGCAGTGACGGGAACTCGGCCGCTGACGTGCTCTACACAGCATTCGATGATCTGCATTTTTTCACGGTAAGACATTGTTGCGGCTTCTCCGGTGGTACCGCATACAATGATCGCATCGGTTCCTGCGGCAATTTGCCGATCAAGCATCTGCTTGAAACTGCGTAGGTTTACCGCACCACCACAAAAAGGCGTAACAATAGCAACACCAGAACCTGTAAAGATAGGAGACTTCACAAATAAACAACTCCTTACTTTGTTATTTTTGCGTGATATATCCGGTTTTACAGAGCAACTCGGCTAACAAAATACTTCCGCCGGCGGCGCCGCGCAGAGTGTTGTGGGAAAGGCAGGCGAATTTATAGTCATATTGCGTATCCGGCCGCAGGCGTCCAATGGATATTGCCATACCATGCTCTAAATTTCGGTCCAATCGGGTTTGCGGACGGTTTTCTTCCTCAAAATAGTGCAAAAACTGCTTCGGCGCAGAAGGGAGTTTTAAGTCAGAAATGGGGCTTTGGTACTTCATCCATTCAGATTTGATCTGCTCAATGGTTGGTTTGCAGCCTTCCTGAAATTTCATAAAGCAAGCTGCCATGTGCCCATCCTGACACGGAACGCGGAAACATTGTGCTGTGATACACGGAGATTCAGCACAGACGATGCGTTTTCCCTCAATATGTCCCCAAATTTTAAGTGGTTCCTGCTCGCTTTTTTCTTCCTCACCGGAAATAAAAGGAATGACGTTATCAACCATTTCCGGCCATTCGTTAAAGGTTTTGCCGGCACCTGAAATTGCCTGGTATGTACAGACAAGAACTTTATCCAAACCATATTTCATCAATGGATGAAGTGCCGGAACATAACTTTGCAGGGAACAGTTGGATTTAACTGCTATGAACCCCCGTTTTGTGCCAAGGCGTTCACGCTGCGCATTGATCACGGCAATATGTGCCGCATTGATTTCGGGAACTACCATAGGAACATCTTCTGCCCAACGGTTTGCGGAATTGTTGGAAACAATCGGGCATTCCAACTTTGCGTAGTGCGTTTCCAATGCGATGATCTCTTCCTTTTTCATATCCACAGCACAGAAACAAAAGTCACACGCTGCCGCTATTATTTCCGCATCCGCAATCGCGTCCATTACGATCAGACTTTCCGCTTCTGGAGGACAAGGGACATCCAGCTTCCACCGGCTTTCAATGGCTTGATGATAGGTTTTTCCGGCACTTCGGCCGCTGGCGGCAATCATCTTTAAGTGAAACCAAGGATGCTTTGAAACGAAAGTCACGAGGCGCTGTCCGACCATACCTGTGCCGCCGATGATTCCCACCTGATATTGCTTCACAAGACGTTTCCTCCTTTGAGAAAAAAGAGATTTTAGGTTGAATCCTACTGCCTACTGTATTATAATAAAATATCACGGTATACGCGCCGAGCAGAATACTTGCACGGCGAAAGAAAGGAAGACCCTACTGGCAACCTTATGCTCATCCGGGAGGAATTATGAAAAAGCTATTTGTTACCATGTCTCTTGCACTTGTTTTTTTTATAAGTACAGCAGTATCGGCGTCTGCGGTTGTTAACGATACGATCAAAGTTGGTTTGCGCTACGGTGCGGATGCGCTGGAAGTTGCAAATCTGGAGAATGCGGTGGGAGCAGGTTACTTGTTTGGCTCTTTTGATGAGGAGCGTAATTTCGTTCCCTCCGACTACAGTACGGATGTAACCACGATTTCTGTTCGGAATGTGAATCAATGTTTGGAGGTCATCATTACCGGAACAGACGAAGTGCTCTATACATGCGAATCCGGAGAAAAACTGGGCATTCTTCCTTATGGGGACGGGGAGGAAACGGAAACATGGTTTAAGGGCTATAAATACCCTGGCGGTTTTGAATACAGCGCATATTACGGCAAGGTTCAGGTAGTGAATGTCGTTGACGTTGAATCTTATGTGAAAGGTGTCATTCCATTTGAGATGAGTTCCAACTGGCCGGAGGCTGCATTGGAAGCGCAGGCTATCTGCGCCAGAACTTATGCGAATAAAGTGCGGCACAGTTCCTATGGATTTGATATTTGCAATACAACAGACTGTCAGGTATATTATGGCCGCGGCAGCGGGACCAGATATCCCTCTGCAATTTCGGATCGTGCGGTAGATAATACCGCCGGTGAATTATTGTGCTATGAAGGAATTCCTGTGGGAACAGCAGTGTATCACGCCCACGATGGCGGTGCTACAGAAGATGCGGAGAATGTTTGGGGGAGTGAGATCCCGTATTTGCGCGGTAAGATCGACCCTTACGAGAGTCAGACAAGCATTCCGTCCTACCGGTATTCAGTCACATATACACCGGAGGAATTGACCTATATCCTCGGACAGAAAGATCAGAATATCGGAACGGTTAAAAATGTCTATGTATCGGAATTTACGAAAACCGGAAATGTCAAGAGGGTGACATTTGAAGGAACAAAAGGGACAAAAACCTTTTCCGGAGAGACCTGCAAGACGATTTTTTACAGCAGCACATACAATAAATCCGTCCGCAGTATGCGCTTTACGATCAATGGCGCCGGGGCGGTAGGCGAGAGCATTTATATCAATGATGCAACGACTCAGCTAAAGACATTGGAAGGAGTTTCCGTTATTTCCGGTAGCGGGAGCCGATCTACTCTTGGCAATGATAATTATCAAGTGTTGACTTCGGCCGGCGTGAAGACTTTGGATGCCGGAACGGCTCTCAAAACCAATCCGGGGGGAAACTTCGTGATTGAAGGCACTGGCAACGGACATAATGTGGGTATGAGCCAATATGGTGCCAAAGCGATGGCGGAATTGGGATATACATACAGAGATATTTTAGAGTTTTACTATACGGATATAACGATTGAATAAAGGAAATAAACAAAGCATGAAAACAAGCGATTTTTACTACGATTTGCCAGAGCGACTGATTGCGCAGACCCCCATCGAACAGCGTGATACATCCCGATTGATGAAAGTTGACCGTAAGACGGGCAAATGGGAGCATCATCATTTTTATGAGTTACCCGACTTTCTAAAGCCTGGCGATTGCTTGATCTTGAATGATTCCCGTGTTTTACCTGCACGTTTGCTGGGCCAGAGACTGCCCGGCGGCGGTGCATGTGAAGTGTTACTGCTGATCGATCGCGGAGATAAAACGTGGGAGTGTCTTGTGCGCCCCGGCAGAAAGATGAAGCCTGGAACCAAACTCACATTTGGTAACGGCGAGTTGACTGCCGAAGTGGTTGATGAAGTGGAAGACGGTAATCGACTTGTACGATTTGAGTATGAGGGCATTTTCTTGGAGGTTTTAGAGCGTTTGGGTAAAATGCCGCTGCCTCCCTACATCAAGGAAGAACTGCAGGATCGCGAACGCTACCAGACGGTCTACTCCAAGGTTGTTGGTAGTGCTGCTGCCCCAACGGCAGGTCTGCACTTTACTCCGGAACTCTTGCAGAAAATTTCCGATATGGGCGTTAAGATCGGCTACGTCACTTTACATGTTGGGCTGGGTACTTTCAGACCTGTAAAGGAAGAAACGATTACAGACCATGCAATGCATAGTGAATACTGCGTGATAACGCAGGAAACGGCAGATTTGATCAATGAGACGAAAGCGAATGGCGGGCGCTGTATTTGTGTAGGCACAACTTCCTGCAGAACGTTGGAGAGTTGGGCTAATGAGGATGGCACCATGGAGGCAAAAGCCGGATGGACGAATATTTATATCTATCCCGGTTATCGTTTCAAGGTCATGGATGGCTTAATTACAAACTTTCACCTGCCGGAGAGTACACTGATCATGTTGGTTTCTGCTTTTGCGGGGCGGGAACAAGTGCTGGCTGCTTATGACGAAGCTGTGCGGGAGGAATATCGTTTCTTCAGCTTTGGCGATGCCATGTTCCTTTCGTAAGAGAAGGTTTTAGTAGGCAACGTTGTCCCATATAATGAAATGAAAAGTGAAGCGGAGGTGCATCCCTTGTTTGCGTGGATCAAGAAAGCACAGAAAAACAATCATCCATATTGCACAGCTGTTGTTGCAGCGGCAGGCAGCTCCAGCCGCATGGGGGGCACCAACAAAATACTGCTTCCATTGGATGGCAAACCGGTCTTGGTTCATACTTTGACCGCTCTGCAGCGTGCGGAGCTTGTGGACGAAATTGTTGTTGCAACCAGGGAAGAAAGTTTGGTTGAAATATCTCGTCTTTGCCAGGAACACGGCATTACAAAATGCAAAAAAGTCATACGTGGCGGCGAAAGCAGAGCGCATTCTGTATTTTTGGCGACATTGGAAGCCTCGCCTGAGACGGAACTTTTGGCGGTGCAGGATGGTGCGCGCCCTTTAGCAACCGCGGAACTGATTGATCGAGTGATCGAAACGGCAAGTCGCTGCGGAGCGGCTGCACCGGCAATACCGGTGAAAGATACCATCAAGACGGTTCGTGAGGACGCGTCCGTGGTGGAGACCGTAGACCGTTCTGCGCTGCGCGCAGTTCAGACACCGCAGGTATTTGAAGCAGATTTACTGAAAGCGGCTTTACAATTTGCGTTGGACCAGAAGAACCCAATCACGGATGACTGTTCCGCAGTAGAAGCTCTGGGTAAGGTTGTTTTTTTGGTAGATGGTGATGAGGAAAACCTAAAGATCACAACGCCGGTGGACATGATTTTTGCGGAAGCAATTTTACAAGGGAGAAATAAAGCGTAATGACAAATTTGCGAATTGGACACGGATATGACGTCCATCGCCTTGTAGAAGGGCGAAAACTGATTCTTGGCGGGGTAGAGATCGCGTGGGAAAAAGGCCTGCTGGGACATTCGGATGCAGATGTTTTGATTCACGCTGTGATGGATGCTTTAACGGGAGCGAGCCGATTGGGAGATATCGGAAAATTATTTCCTGACACAGATCCGGCGTATAGTGGAATTTCCAGCTTGAAACTTTTACAGGAAGTTGGTGCCCTGCTCAAGGAAAAGGGCTATGATATTGTAAATATTGATGCGACATTACTGGCGCAAAGACCTAAAATTGCGCCCTATAAGCAGAAAATGGCAGAAAACATTGCCTTTGCGTTGGAAATCGACGCAGAGCAGGTCAATGTTAAGGCTACAACAGAGGAAGGCCTTGGCTTTACGGGAGACGGTTCCGGTATGGCAGCACATGCGGTTGCGCTGTTGGAAAAAAGAGCATAAACAAATGACGAGGACGCACGAAGGTGCGTCCTCTTTGTTCACCCCTCGGGATTCCGTCCATAGAATGGATAGGAAGGGGGAGTACCTTTGGAACACTATTTGATTCTGGCTCGATCAATCACTTATGCCCAGCGAATGCAAAAAGCTTTGGCAAAGGCAGGGATTCGCAGTCAGATTTTTCGGGCACCCAGAGATTTAACAGATCTCGGATGCGCATATACCGTTCAGGTTTCAAATTTGTCTGCAGCGCTTGCTGCTTTGCGCTATGAAAAAATACCAGTAGTTAGAGCGTTTCGTTATCTGCAGGGAGGATACAGGGAGGTAGCAATATGATTTATCTGGACAGCGCGGCAACAACATTTCAAAAGCCTCCGGATGTGGCTGCGGCAATGGTGGACGCACTGCAAACGATGAGCTCGCCGGGACGGGGTGGACACCCTTTGGCAATGCATGCGGCGGATACGACGTTTTTCTGCAGAAATGAGATCGCAGATTTATTTCATGCGGAAAGTCCGGAACAGGTGATTTTTACCCATAATGCAACGCATGGATTGAATATTGCAATCAAGACATTGGTTCCACGTGGAGGACGCGTTGTTATCTCCGGCTATGAGCATAATGCGGTAACAAGACCGTTAGCAGCACTTCATGCCCAAATTTATGTTGCAGACGCACCGCTGTTTCAGCCGGAGGCTGTATGGAAAGCCTTTGATGCTTTGATCCAACCTGGGATAGATGCGGTGATCTGTAACCATGTATCCAACGTATTCGGGTTTGTGCAGCCGGTAGAGCAGATCGCGGATATTTGCCGTGCCAGAAATGTGCCTTTTATTATTGATGCATCTCAATCTGCAGGAATTTTGCCATTAAGCATAGCACGGACGGGTGCATCTTTCATTGCGATGCCAGGTCATAAGGGTCTTTATGGTCCTCAGGGGACCGGGGTTTTGCTCTGCGGAAGCAATGTAACGCCAAAGACATTGATGGAAGGCGGAACCGGGAGCGATTCCATACGACAAGATATGCCGGATTTTTTACCGGATCGCTTAGAACCCGGTACGCATAATATGCCCGGAATTGCGGGATTGATGGCTGGAGTCCGATATGTACGAAGCCGTGGAATGGCGATTCTTAAGAAAGAGCAGGCACTCTGCCGGCTTGCGGGAGAACAACTGCGAGGAATTTCGGGATTGCAGATCTATACGGCAAGAAACCCAGCTGTGCAGACTGGCGTGATCTCGCTTTGCCATAAGACAAAAGATGTTGAAACGATCAGTAATGAACTTGCACAGCACAAAATTGCCGTACGAAGCGGATTGCATTGTGCACCACTGGCACATCGAACCGCCGGAACTCTGAAAACAGGGACGGTTCGGGTGAGTTTTTCGGATTTTAACACGGAAAACGAGATTCTGCAGTTTGGTGACACATTGAGGCAGATTTTGCGTTGATTTTTTTCGTGGATACCTGATTTTTTCTGCAGATTGCCTTGAATTTTTCAGGGTTTTCCATTATAATTTTAATACGAATGCATATGCGACACACAAAGAGGTGGTGACGTAAAAATGAACATGAATTTCCCACTGTGGCTGTCTTGGGTCGGCAGATATTTGCTGACAATTAAAATTACAGATTTGCTGGATATCGCCATCATGGTGTTCATCTTTTATCAGATTTTAAAGCTGGTGCAAAGCACAAAAGCCGCAAGTCTGCTGAAAGGACTTTTTATTTTTTTCGCGGCGCTGATGCTGTCTTATGTCTTTAGATTAAACGGCATTTATTTCATCATGAGTCGCATGATGAACTTAGGCGTGATCGTATTGATCATTTTGTTCCAGCCGGAAATTCGTCGTTTGCTGGAACAGGTCGGCAGCCGCCGCTTTATGAACTTCTTTACGCATACAGATGCGGAAAGCGTGATGGACAGAGCGATTCGTCAGACGGTATTGGCATGCACGGATATGGCACAGAGCCGTACAGGTGCATTGATCGTGTTTGAACGCGAAATTCTGTTGGATGACATGGTTCGAAGCGGTACGGTGCTGGATGCGGCGGTTTCCAGCGAACTTTTGAAGAATATTTTCTTTGTTAAAGCACCGATGCATGATGGTGCTGTCATTGTGCGTCACGGTCGTGTGTTGGGCGCCGGATGTATGCTACCGCTGAGCAAGAATGTAAATCTTTCCCGCGATTTGGGTATGCGCCACCGCGCAGGAATTGGCATGAGTGAAAATTCCGATGCCGTTGTTGTGATCGTTTCGGAGGAGACTGGCTCTATTTCTGTTGCATATGGCGGTATGCTGAAGCGTCATTTGAAGCCTGAGACACTGGAAAACCTTCTGCGGAATGAATTGATTCCGCAGGAGGAAACAGAGTCGGACAAGCAAAAATTCAGCTTGCTGAATTTACTGCATTCCAGAAAAAATGGAGGTGCAGATGATGAATAATCATTGGACAAAGCGAAACATTCTTTATCTGGCATTGGCTTTGGTCATCGGCATCGGCATCTGGTTTTATGTGGATGAACGGGATGCCCGTACCGCTACGGTGATGGTTTATGATGTTCCGATTGAATATGTCGGTGAATCCGGCTTGGCAGATCGCGGATTGATGCTGCTCAGCGGTGAGGGATCCGGAACAGATTTGAAAATGAATTTTGAACTGGAAGGATTGCGCCGCAAAGTTGTCCAAATGGATAATACGAAAATTCGTGTTACGGTGGATCTCTCCAAAATAACTTCAGCCGGAGTCCAGACGGTAAATTATACCCAATGGTTTACGGATCGTAGATTTGGATCTACTGTGATGCAAATCAAAGACACCAGGATCTATACAGCTACAGTCAATATTGTTGAATTGAACCGTAAAGATATTGAAGTGCGGTGCGAACTGGTGGGCAATGTAGCAGAAGGCTATACTGCAGGAAAACTCAACCTATCCAAAGATATGATCGAAGTTCGTGGACAGGCAGAAGACATCGAGGCAGTAAGTTATGCGAAGGTCACGTTGAATGTCGGAAAAGATGTAAAAGAATCCGTTTCACAGGTTCTTCAGTGCAGCTTCTATGATGAACAGGATAACCTTTTGGCTGACCGCGAAATCCACACAAAGGATCTGGAAATCACGGCGACTCTGCCGGTATATGTGACGAAGGAACTGAAACTAACCTTAGATTTTCAGGAGTCTGCAGGTGCAAAGCTGGAAAACATGGTTTGGAGTATGACACCAGAGAGCATCATGGTTTCTGGAGACGCTTCGATCCTGAACGGCGTAGACAGTATCATTCTGGCGTCTTTTGATTTGATGGATGTTGGCACGGAACCGTCCAGTCACAGTTATGCTGTTATCGTACCGGATGGTTGTGAAAACCTTAGTGGAGTCACGCGAGCAACATTGGATATCTCGTATCCGGAACTAAGCGACAGAACTGTGGAAATAGGAAAGCCTCGTTTCCGCATTGAAAATGCGCCGGAAGGAAAAGAGGTTACCATCTTGACGGAAAGCGTAGTTGTTAATGCATTTGGCCCATCTGTGGTTGTTAGTACGATTACGACGGAAGATGTTGAGTTGGTCATTGATTTAAGTAACTATGTATCCCTTTCCGGAACCTGTACGGGCTCCGCCGAAGCCGGCACCAGCGATGAACTGGAGGTGGGCTATCGGGGACCTTGGGAAGTGCAGGATAACATGCATGATAAAGCGAGCTTAGAGCGCTAACGGGAGATTTTTATGACGCAAATTGCAACCATTGAGCGAATTTTGGATAGCAATCATGCTGAGATTTCTGTTCCTCGCAAGTCTGCGTGTGGGCATGACTGCGAAGAGTGCGCCGGCTGCGGCGTTTCCGGTGCAGCGGTTCACGCACGAGCAGTTAATACCGTTGGAGCAGTTCCGGGGCAGAAAGTCGTGGTGCAGAGCGACACCAAGAAGATGCTGCGAATCGTAGCGTTTGTGTATAGCGTACCGGTGTTTTTATTCATGCTTGGATATGTGATTACCACCCTTTTGACGCCTACTGTGGCTGTGCAGTATGCGGTTGCAGCGGTTGGCTTTGTAATCGGCATTATTCTTGCAATTATGTATGACCGGCATGTACGAGCGGTCGGGGGCGTTTCCTTTACGATTGTGCGGGTGTTCTAAACGTGTACGGCTATGTAAGACCTCCGCTGAAGGCGTTGCCTCAAGAGGAAGTGGAGCGGTTTCAACGGATCTATTGTGGACTTTGCCATACGTTGAGTGATCGATATGGTCAGTCTGCGAGGTTTATCTTGAATTACGACTTTACCTACCTTGCGATCCTTTTGTCGGATGGTAATGAGGAACGTTCAGAAGACAGCAGATGCTATGCAAGCCCTGTCAAAAAGAAAGCGTATTCTGTGAGCAATTCTTCTATGGAATTGGCGGCGGATGAAAGTGTTATTTTAGCGTATTGGCAGATATGCGATGGCATTATGGATCATCGCGGACTGAAAAAATTGAAGTATTTAGGTTCTTGTACGTTGTTAAAGCGTGCTTATCGGAAGGCATCTGCATTGCGGCCTGCATTTGACCAACAAGTTCGGGATCAACTGAAAATTTTACGGGAATTGGAAGAGCAAAACTGCGATTCCATTGACCGTGCGGCGGATGCGTTTGCGGGGCTGCTCAGCAATGCGGCTGAGGAGATTGAAGATCCGGTTCGCAGGAGAGTGCTTACACAAATGCTCTATCATCTTGGACGATGGGTATATTTGGTGGATGCCGCAGATGATTTACAAGAAGATGCAAAGTCCGGAAACTATAATCCGATTGCTTTGCGGTATCAGCTTTCAAACGGAGAATGGACAAATGAAAGCCGGCATGAATTTGCCTTAACATTGGATCATTCCATTCGTATGATGACCACTTCGTATGAACTCTGGAATTTTGGTGTTTGGACACCAATTTTGGAAACGACCTTGTATAAAGGACTGTTTCAAGTTGGAAAAGCTGTTCTGGATGGAACATTTCACAGAGAGACAAACAGAAAAAGAAGATTGAGGAATTCAAATGAGTAATCCTTATCAAGTCTTGGGCGTATCAGAGACTGCCACGGACGAAGAAATCAAAAAAGCATACCGCGATTTGGCTCGGAAATACCATCCGGACAATTACCATGATAACCCATTGGCGGATTTGGCACAGGAGCGTATGAAAGAGATCAATGCGGCCTACGAGCAGATTACTAAGGAACGCAGTGGTGCCGCGAACCAGACTCGTGGAGCCTATAACTCCTATGGCGGAGGATATCAGCAGTACAGCACGTATTCCAGTAGTGGCAGTTCTGTGCTGCAGCAGGTCCGAATTGCAATTAATACAGGTGATCTGAGCCGTGCAGAAGCGCTGTTGGCAAATTATAGTGACCATAATGCAGAGTGGAACTTTTTGCGAGGCGCAGTTTGCTACCGAAGAGGTTGGATGGATGAGGCAAAGCGCTATTATCAAACCGCATGCCAAATGGATCCAACGAATTCCGAGTATCGGCAGGCTGCTGACTTTATGGAACACGGCGCGCAGAGGGGCTATCAACCGAATGGAGTGCCCTTTGGAACGGAAGTATGCAGCAGTAGTGACATGTGTGGCCGATTGTGCTGTGCGTATTTGTTATGTAATGGATGCGGCGGAATGCCCATCATTTGCTGTTAAAGAAGCTTAAGATTTGGGAGGGAACCACTTTGATTAAGAGTATGACCGGCTACGGTCGGGCAAGAGAGATGAAAAATAAGCGGGACATCACCGTAGAAGTTCGTTCGGTCAATAACCGTTATTTGGACTGCACAGTAAAGATGCCCCGTATGTATACTTTTGCTGAGGACGCTGTGAAGCAGTGTGTTCAGAAAGCCATTTCCCGTGGTAAGGTTGATGTTTTTATCACGGTAGATGCATCGGCTGCTGATGTTGCGAAAGTGACTGTAAATAAGGAATTGGCAGGACAGTATACCGCAGCGTTGAAAGAACTGGCTGAGGTCTGTAATGTTGAGGCGCATATCACCCCGGAGCAGCTCTCGCGTTTTCCGGATGTTTTGTCCGTAACAAAGGCTGATGAAGACCTGGAAACTGTGAGTGCCGACATCTGCGCAGTTACTGAAGCAGCATTGGAAGCTTATAATCAAATGCGGGCAGTGGAAGGCAAAAAGCTGGCTGAGGATATTGATAATCGCCTGACTTACATTGAAAATTAT
>JAKSQE010000024.1 GCA_024404295.1 Oscillibacter sp. | reverse complement strand
GCACTATGGGAGTCGGGCTTTCTCACGCCCCAAATGAGCCAGGCTGAAATTGCGCGCGTCTATTATGACTGGATCTGCGTGAACTGCACATATGATATAAACGCGGATGATGACTCTCTCAGTCACTTGCCATATAGTCTGTTTCATGATGGTGTTGCTGTCTGTGATGGCTATACCGCCGCCTATAACCTGCTTTTGAAGCTGGAGGGAATTGCGTGCTACGCATTACCAAACAGCGACCATATTTGGACCGTCGCGGTTTTGGATGGACGCGAAGTCCATATCGACACCACCTGGGGGGATCTTGGGAATTTTTCCGATGGCCATTTCTTTGCGATGTCCCCCCAGCAATCCTACAAAGCGCATCCGTGGTGATCTTAATAATTTAATATGCAAAGATGACGTGCCGTAGTTTGCGGCACGTCATCATTTTTACTCTTAAAACGAAATTCCTGTTTGCGTTAATGTTTTCCAAAAAAGTCTCTTCTTTAACCCAAATGTTATCGTCTCCGCATACTGGAGGCGGTAATTGGGCAGCAGCACCTCGCCCAATTCCGTTCCAAACCGATGAAAGCCTTGGCGCTTTTGAAACAGCTCTGCCTGCTTTTCACTGGTAAAATGAATGTGGAGCTCCGTCACTTCAAAGTCACCATCACTTTGCGCCACTTCCACAACGATGCTCCTCTTTCCGGTTTCCTCCATATAGCGGCGCAGTTCTTCGGTATAGGCAAATTGCATGGGTTCTCCTCC
Source organism: Oscillibacter sp. (assembly GCA_024404295.1). Classification (GTDB taxonomy): domain Bacteria; phylum Bacillota; class Clostridia; order Oscillospirales; family Oscillospiraceae; genus Oscillibacter. The sequence goes on along the minus strand of JAKSQE010000024.1, from coordinate 11,536 downwards.
TCTATGTCAAATCGCATCTTGGTAGTAGGCGACCAGCATGTCTACCACAGTTCCATATGACTGGATGCCGTTGCTCTCTCCATAGGATTTCAGCATCCCATCGTATACCTTTTCTGAGACCTGTTCTACCACATTGTCTTCAAACTGCGCCCAATACGCATTATTCTGCCGCAGGTCTGCTTCCACCGACTCCGGTAAATATGCCCGCAAGGCCCAATAGGCGTCCGGCGCAACCTGATACAGCGCGTTGCCCAGATGGATAAAGCCCAACAGCCAGCCGGAATAGGCATAGGCAGGATCTCCACTGGCGGTAGATGCCAGTACACCCAAAAAGTTACACTCCTGCTCTGAGGCAATTCCCCGCTGATGTGCCAACTCATGGGCGATCGTAGAGGGCAGCAGGCAGAACGGGCTATCCACATTCACGTTGGATTCGCCGATACAGGCAAAATACACGCCGGTAAAGCCGGTGATGCTCATGATGCGGGAAAACCGCATGGCTTTCACGCCGGGGTCGTCAAACACCAGTTCCGGAAAGCGTTTCTCTACCGGATCATAAATGGTAGGAGCTGCCGCCAGAATATCTTCCAGTGGCACAGCAAACTCGCCGCTTTCATTCCGAGGAACTTCATCCGCAGTTTTTGCCAACTGTGCCACAAAATAGGCAGTGGTTTTCAGCAGATCCTCTGGTTCTACGGACTGGGCATAGATTCCAGACTGCTCTTGGAAGCTGTCTGTCCAGAAGTTCACACCCCACATCAGGCAGAACACCGCATACAGGCTCAAGCCAATATTGACAGCGCCTAACAGCGCTTTGTAGGCCCTCCCTCTGCGGTTCTGCGCCTTTCGGATCGCTGCAACATTCCACACCACATAGGCAATCACACCCACGCCGGCCAGCACGCATAATCCTTCCATCACGGAAATATCCGTTCGGTAGCACAGCTTACCAATGGCATGCTTCAAGGGCGTGGTAATGTTACGGGTCAGGCTATTCATCAGCGCCCGATTCCCCCGCAAGCCAAAGTAGAGCGCTAGCAGCATCAAATTCACCGCCAGCCAGATATGCAATTTCAGATGCTTTTTGAAAAAAGTTTTCATATTATTCTGCGGCAGCCAAAAGCTGCTTGGTGTATTCCTGCTGGGGGTGGTCAAAAATTTCGTCCACCGTGCCCTGCTCCACGATACGTCCCTGCTTCATTACCAACACCCGGTCGCAAATTTGGTAGACCACATTCAGGTCGTGGGAAATAAACAGGAAACTGAGATCCAGCTCATCGCGCAGATCCCGCAGCAGATTTAAGATTTGTGCTTGAATGGTCACGTCTAACGCCGAGACCGGCTCGTCTGCAATGAGAAATTTCGGACGCTGCAGCAAAGCCACAGCAATGGAAACACGCTGACGCTGTCCGCCGGACAGTTCGGAGGGCTTTGCTGTCAGTACCTCTTCCGGCAGATCTACCCGCTTGAGCATTTCCCGGACACGGCGTTTCCGCTCCGCCGCATCGTACTTGCCGTAAATGCGCAGCGGTTCTTCCAGAAGCCACTCCACGGAGTAGGCCGGATTCAGCGAGCTGTACGGATCCTGAAACACCATCTGGGGACGCTTGGTCGCGTGCACCACTTCGCCCTGTTCCGGTTTAATGATCCCCAGAATCAATCGGGCAAGCGTTGTCTTTCCGGTGCCGGATTCACCCACCAGGCCCAGGATCTCACCACGATGGATGTCAAAAGAGACATCGTGCAGCACTTCGTGATAGGTCTTTCTTCCCAGCACGCCGCCTTCCCGATATCCGCCGCTGACATGCTGCAAGGAGAGGATCACTTCATCTGTCATGGGTCAATCCTCCTTCCGATCTCTGGTGGGGATGGCAGCGATAAGACGTTGCGTATACGGGTGCTGCGGGTGCAAAAACACCTGCTGGCTATCCCCTTCCTCCACCAGTATGCCCCGCTGCATCACTGCCACTCGGCTGCACAGCTTGCGTACCACATTTAGGTTATGGGAGATGAAGAGCATGGAAATGCCGCTCTCCCGATTCAGCTTTTTCAAAAGTTCCAAAATCTGTGCCTGCACCGTTACATCCAATGCGGTGGTAGGCTCGTCCAACAGCAGCAGCTTCGGCTGGATCACGATGGTACTGGCGATCAGGCAGCGCTGCAGCATACCACCGGAGAGCTGATGGGGATAGGCGTTATAAACCGCCACGGGGTCGGGCAGTTCCACTGCCGCCAGCGCTTCCAGCGCTTTTTGTTTGCGCTCTTCCTTGTTCAAATTCATATGCAGGCGCAGCACTTCCTCCACCTGCTGACCGATTTTCATCAGTGGGTCCATGGCGCTCATGGGCTCCTGAAACACTACGCCGATCTCCTTGCCCTGCACCTGGCGCAAAAGGCTGCGAGGCGCATGGAACAGCTCCACACCGTCCAGGCGGATTTCCCCGGAAATGTCGCACTGTTTACGAGGCAGCAGGCCGGCGATGCTCATAGCGGTGACACTTTTTCCGGAACCGGACTCACCCACCAGTCCCACGATCTCACCATCATGGATGGTCAAGTTGACCCCGCTGACCGCCTCACGATTTCGGGTGTGGAATTTTACGTGCAAATCACATACTTCCAGCATCAGAACACCTCCCCATGGCGGTGCTGTAAACCTTCGCCAAGAAGCCCCATGCCGAACACCATCAGCACCAAGGTCATGCCGGTGCTGATCGCATACCACGGCGCACGCACGAACATTCCCTGTGCCTCCGACAGCATATAACCCAAAGAAGCATCCGGCGGAGTCACACCGATGCACAGATAACTCATAGAAGCCTCGGCCAAAGCAGCATTGTTAAAGCCAATGGTCAAGGCGGGCAGCAGCACATCCCATGTGTTGGGCAGCATATGCCGCCACAGGATCCGGCCGCTGGAAGCACCCATCAAACGAGCGCTTTTAATGTAGTTTACATCCCGCAGACTGGCAAAGGCTGTTCGCGTCACACGGGCAAAGCTGGGAATAAAGACCAATCCCAGAGCAATCATCACGTTGATGGTCTTGCCGGGTCCGAGAATGCTGATCACCACCAAAGCCAGCAAAATGCTGGGAAATGCCGTCAGTACATCGCCCAGACGCATCAGCACATCGTCCACAATGCCGCCAAAATAGCCGGTCAGCGCACCGATCAGCGTGCCGCAGATGCCGCCAATGGCTACGGTTGCCGCAGCGATGCCATAGGTCGTACCGGCACCTTTCAGCACACGGCTGAAAATATCACGGCCAAATCCGTCCGTTCCCATCAGGTGTTGCAGCGAAGGCTTCAGAAACTTCGCCGCTCCATCCATTGCATTGGGGTCGTAGGGTGTCCAGAACAGGCCCAAAAGGATCATCGCCGTCAGGAAACCGGTTAAAATCAAACCCGCAACGAAATACGCATTTCTCTTTTTCATGCGTCCGCCCCCAATCTCAGGCGCGGATCGATCCGCTGGTTAAGGAGATCCGCCACCGTGCCGGCCAACACCACCCAGAAGGCAAGAATAACCACCAGGGTCTCTACCACGGGGTAATCACGATTGGCTACGGAAGACACCAGCATGCGGCCCAAACCGGGAATGCCAAAGACCTGCTCCACTACCACACTGCCGGCCATGATCTCCGCCATAGTCTGGGCAAGGAAGGTCACCACCGGCACCAGTGCATTCTTCAGCACGTGATTCCGCAGGACTTGTCCGCGGTCGTTGCCGCGAGAAATCGCGGTGCGGACATAGGCTTGATTCATTTCCCGAACAATAATACTGCGTAGCATACGTACCGTCATGGCGATGCGGGGAATCGCAATCGAGATGGCGGCAAAAAACAGGTATTTCAGGGAACCCAGGAAGTTGTTTCCGAGGCCGGGAAAGTTCCCCGGCATAAACCATTTTAACGTGATTCCGAAAAGATAGGACAGCAAAATACCGGTAAAGAACGGCGGAACCGCCATGCATAGCTGGTTGAATGCCGTATGCAGGCCGTCCAACCGCTTGCCTACCATGCGAGAAGAGAGCAAGCCCAGAGGAATCGATACCGCCACAATCAGTATAAAGCTGACAAAGCTCAGCATTAGCGTCACGCTGAGCTTGCTCTGCAGCAGTTCCAGTACCGGCTGGCGATACTGATAGGACATACCCAGGTCGCCGGTGAAGAAGCCCAGCAGCCACTCGGCATAGCGGGTCAAAAAGGGACGGTTCAATCCCAATTCTTCCCGCAGCGCCTCCAGACGTTCCGGCGTAGCCTGTGTACCTAAAATAGCCGTGGCGGGATCGCCGCCAATGACTTCAAATGCCGCAAATGCCAAAAAGGAGACGATGACCATGGTCACCAACAGCACAAGGATGCGCTTTGCGGCGTATTTCATGGTACATCATCTCCCTTCCGGTTAAGCGGCGTTATTTCGCCGCGCTGTTTCATGCAGCAATATCAAGGGTAGACAGATCCAACACGTAGATGGGATAGAAGTTCAGGCCTTCCACGCCGTCACGCACAGCCACCAGATCTGCCATGTCCTGCAGATACACATTCGCAGCGTTCTCGGACAGGTTGGCTGCTGCCTGACGGTACAGGGCGATCTGCTCCGCATCATCGAAAGATGCCTGTGCGGCAGCATACAGGGTATCGTACTCAGCGTTGTTGTAATTCACGAAGTTGTTGCCAGCGGTGGAAGTGAACCGCTCCAGCAGAGAACGAGCGGTCATATTAGCGGCGTCCACGCCCACAACGGTGGACTCAAACTGACGGCCAACATACGTATCGCTCAGCCAAGTCTCCCACTCCACAGGCTGAATGGTGGCGGTCACGCCGACCTCGGCCAACTGCTGCACCAGAACCTCCGCAGTATCCATGTGAGGCTTGTAGTTGCTGGGAACGGTGATGCTCATCGCAAAACCGTCGGGATAACCGGCCTCGGCCAACAGAGCCTTTGCCTTTTCCACATCGTGGGGATAGTTGTTTACCAGACTTTCGTCATAATACTTGCCGAAAGCGGGATAGATACTGGTTCCGATGGGATAACCATAGCCGTCAAATGCCAGATCGATCATGGCCTCACGGTCCACCGCATAGCACAGGGCCTGGCGGACGCGAACATCGTCAAAAGGTGCCACGGCATTGTTCAGATACAGTGCCTGCACCAAATTCATCGTACCTGCTTCCACATGGAAACCGGCGCCCAGCTGAGAAGTCTGGGCGGTGGTCAGATGGGCAAACAGATCCACAGCGCCGCTCTGCAGGCTCAGCACAATGTTGTCAGCGTTTTCAATGATCTTAAAGGTCACTTTATCCAGCTTGGCACTCTCGCCCCAGTACTCCTCGAAACGCTCCATCACCACAGAATCCTGGGCAGTGTGGGAAACAAATTTGAAGGGGCCGGTACCTACAGGCTTCGTGTCCTGCTCGGTATAATCAGCGGGAATGATTGCAACGGTCAGATAGGACAGGAACTCGTTGCTGGGCTCAGTGAGTTGGAAGCAGATATCGCCGTTCTCCACGTAAACCTTATCAATGTTAGCAGGCAGCTTCACCTGGATCTCGGCGTTGTCCTCCATGCAGCGGTTGTAAGAATACAACACGTCATCCGGCGTAACAGTCTGGCCGTTATGGAACTTCACGCCCTCACGCAGCTTAAAGGTATAAGTCAGGTGGTCATCAGAAACGGTATAGCTCTCAGCAACAGCGGGGATCAGATCACCGGTGGAGGTGGGCTTCATCAAGCCCTCAAACACGTTGAACATGATCTCACGGGTGCCGGCTGCCACATTTTTGTGGGGATCCAAACTATCGTCCAGATCCTGCGCAATACCGATATTCAGTTCTTTTAGGGTAGGTGCATTGTCCGTGCCGGGGTTTTCGGTCTTGCTGCCGCCTGCACAACCTGCCAGTACGGCGCTGACCAGGCTCATGGCCAGCATGAGCGCAAAGAGTCTTTTTTTCATATGCAATTCTCCTTTTTTATCACTGCCGCTATGGGTCAGTGTAGGCCACAAAAAGCAGCCTTGCAGAATTATCGTTATTTTTCTAACGATAACCCTACAAGGCTGTATTTTACAGGATTTTATGCGGAATTGCAACCCCTTATTCCTGCTCCGGTTTTTCTTCTTCCACTGTGGACTTGGGGATTTGCGGGCAGTAATCTTTGGTGTCGGAAGACAGGTCTTTCTTTTGCAGGCGCATATCAATCAGGAAGGTGACCAGACTGTATAGGCAGGCGCACACCGGAACGCCAAAGAACATACCTGCCAAGCCGAAGAAACTGCCACCCACCAAAATAGCGATAATCACCCACAAACTGGAAAGGCCGGTTTGATCGCCCAAAATCTTGGGGCCGATCAGATTGCCGTCGATCTGCTGGAGCACCAAAATCAAAATCAGGAAGTATAGCGCCTTGACGGGCGATACCAGCAAAATCAAGAACACACTGGGAATGGCACCCAAAAAGGGGCCAAAGAAGGGGATGATATTGGTCACACCCACAATCACCGACACCAGCGGCGTATAGGGGATTTTCAGCGCGGTGCAGGATAGGAAGCACAGCACCCCAATGATCAGGGAATCTAACAGCTTGCCGCGAACGAACCCGGAAAAAATGTGATCCGCCTTTGCAGCACCCTTCAGCACCCACTGCACCTGTTCTGCGGAAAACACGCTGTAACTGATCTTTCGCATATGCGCCGTGACCAATTCCTTTGTAATCAGGAAATAAATAGACACGATTATACCAATGAGCAGGTTTTTGGCAAAAATCAAAAAGCTGACGATTCCGCCGGACAACGCCATTACCATGACCTGTGCCTGAGGAATGACTTCTGTCCGCAGCCATTTCAAAGTGTCTTTGTAATAATCCTGCATTTGGGTGGAGACAAAGCTCTCCACTTCGGGATTATTCTCCAGCAAATGGGCCATCCAGCCAACTATGGTCTTATAGTAAGTCTCCACATTGGAAGCCAACTGCATGATACTTTGATACAACTCAGGAATCAGAATGGAGATCAGCAGGTAACCCAATGCGCCGATCATCGCCCATGTCAGCGTCAAACTGACTGCTCGTACCCACTTGTTGACCAGCTTTCTTTCCCCGTGTGTCTTTTCCACGGCCTTACGGAACAAAAGGTTTTCCAACCAGTCCACCACAGGTGCCAACAAATATGCCAACATGGCACCAATGATGATGGGCTGCAGGGCTGTGATCAGCTGACTCCAGAGATTCAGGATCAGTTTGCGCCCCAGCAATGCATCATAAAACAAAAGGATTGCAGCGACTGTCAAGAAGATATACAATCCCCGGCGAATTTCACTTGTCTTTTTCGGCATAATCCCTTCGCCTGCCTTTCCTGTTGAAACGTCATATCAGTTGTCAAATACGTACGTATTCTCGTGCATTTTCTGATATTTTTTATTTTACACGGCTACTTCCGTAATTGCAATCCTGTTTTTCCCGTGCTATCATTGTTTTACTCATTTTGTTATCATTTTACACCGCATTTCAGGCAAATCGGAGGCAGCGCACCATGGCAGAAAAAAAGCTTTTAATGATCGTCAACCCTCGGGCAGGACGCAACAAATCCCGCAGTCCCTTATATGATGCGATCGTGTCCTTTTCCAATGCGGGTTATTTGGTCTCTGTGCAGCACACCACTGCTCCCGGCGATGCAACGCGCATTGCTTTGGAATCAGGTGCGGCATTTGAAACTGTGGTTGCTGTCGGCGGTGACGGCACGCTGAATGAAGTGCTTGCCGGACTGTTGCAGTTAGAAAATAAGCCAAATCTCGGCTATTTACCTCAGGGCAGCACCAACGATTTTGCTGCCAGTTTGCACATTTCAAACAATCCCGCTCTGGCTGCCGAGGCCATCGTTCGCAATGAGCCACGTACGTTGGATCTGGGGCTATGGAATGGTCGCAGTTTTGTCTATGTGGCTTCTTTCGGTGCTTTCACAAGAACCTCATATACCGCTTCCCAGGATGTTAAAAACGCACTTGGACATCTTGGTTACCTGTTGGAGGGTGTCAAAGATCTGGACACCCTGCGACCCTACCACGTCCGCATCACGGCAGATGGCGAAAAACTGGACGGCTCTTATCTGTTTGGCGCCATCTGCAACTCCACTTCCATTGCCGGTATGATGAAACTCAGCGAAGAATCTGTGGACCTGACGGACGGAAAGTTTGAAATGCTGTTAATTCCGGAGCCGAAAACCGTCATCGATCTGCAAAACCTGATCGTTGCCCTGTTGGGACAGCAGTATCATGCCCACGGTCTGATTTTTCGCCATGTCTCTCAAATCCACGTGGAAACGGACGAAGATCTTCCCTGGTCTCTGGACGGCGAATACGCCGCCAGTTGCCCAGAAATTGAAATCGAGAACCGCCAATGTGCTTTTTCCATGCTGCTATGAAAGATCTCACTTTAGCCTCGTTGCTTAACCGCTACAGCGGTCACACTCCCACTCTGATTGGAACACATCGGGAATATGCCGTTTTGTGTCCTCTGGTGCAGCTTCCCGATGGCCTGCACTTACTTTTTGAGGTCCGCTCCTCCACCGTCAGTCAGGCAGGGGAAGTCTGCTTTCCCGGTGGGCGTATGGAATCAGGCGAAACGCCGACCGAGTGTGCTCTCCGAGAAACATGGGAGGAATTACACATTTCCTCATCGGATGTTCACGTGATTGGAGCCTGTGATTTTATCTGCAATCAGCGCAATTTTTTATTGCGGCCGATACTGGGTCTTATTTCTCCGTCCGGTCTGGAAAGAATTGCTCCTTCTGCCGCAGAAGTATCTGAAGTTTTCACCGTTCCTTTGAAATTTTTTCAGGATACTCCGCCAGAGCTGTGGTCCTATGAGCTTGTCCCGCAGATCTCGGAAAATTTCCCCTATGGAGAAGTCGGGATCCCGGAAAACTATCCATGGAGCCACGGGCATGTGGAGCTGCCAATCTGGCACTATCAGGGACACACCATTTGGGGCATGACCGCCCGTATTGTGCGGGACTTGACCCAAGAATAACCAACGCAGGATGCCGAAGCGCAAAATCGCCGCTGTTTACTCACATAAAAAACGAAGAGTTCCGTTGATGTCGGAACTCTTCGTTTTTTCATTAAGGCAGATAGTTTCGGGGATTCTTTGCCACACCGTTGTATCGAACCTCGAAGTGGCAGTGATTGCCGGTGGAATTGCCGGTGGAGCCGACTTTCGCAATTTGCTGGCCTTTATAGACGTGCTGTCCGACCTTTACCAGCAAGCTGCTATTATGGCCGTAATAGGTCTCATATCCGTTACCGTGGCTAATTCGCACCAGATAACCGTAACCGCTCATCCAGCCGGAGTACGTCACCGTGCCGCCATCGGCAGCATAAACCGGTGTACCCTTAGGCGCACCAATATCAATGCCCTTATGATTCGTAGAACCGATGCCACCCGGAGATTTTCGTCCGCCGAAAGTGGACGTGATTTTGCCGGTGCAGGGCCAGCGGAACGTACCGGTAGGCATCCAACTGGGACGGGGCTTTGTGCCCTGCAGTCGGTATTCCGTCACAGGTTCTTTCAGCGTCACGGAGGACAAAATCGTGCGGTCAATCTCCTCGCCGTTTACATAGGTTGCAGTCGCCATCACATCCGCCTTGCCATACTCGCCCTTGGATGTAACTTTGTAATCGCCCTGATACAAATCGGCAGAGTCGGTATAAATCACGTCGAAAGCGATATCATCCACATAGCTTTCCCGTTCCACTACCGTCATCGTCAAATAGGGAACCGATGCCGATAAAGTCAGCACTTCGCCGATTTGCAGCTTGTTGATATTATAGCCCGGGTTCAATGCCTGCAGTTCCTTGGTCGTTAAGTCGTGGCTCTCTGCGATCTGCGACCAGGTATCGCCTCGCTTGACCTCATAGGTCACCTCAGCGGTCTTCGTGCTGTACAGCAGTTCTGCAATATAGCCCAAATTCATCACTGCATCTGCCGGCACGACCTCCCGGCGAATTTCCACTTCCTCGGAGAATGTGCAGGAAATCGTATTTTCATCAGACGACGCCTTCTGAAGTTGTTCCAACAACTCCTCTAAAGCTCCCTCATAGGGTGTTGCGCCGATTCGTGTGCCGTTAATATACAGGCAGTAGGCCTGTGAAACGAGGCCGATCTCCTTCGTTAGTTGTTCCTCATAGGTCTCGGCATCATCGATTTCCGTGCGAAGCATCATGGCAGAGGAGTAGCTGATCAGAGAGTCATCAATGGTAAACGTCTCTCCTAACACCTGCGTAGTGACCTCTTCCAAATTCTTGCGTACCGTTTCCGCCTCAGTTTTGGATGAGACATTTCCCAGTTCTCTTCCATCATAGGTCACCGTAGTGCCTCTTGTGTAGAATGAACTATACAAAACTACGCCTGCAATGGCACAAGCCAATACCATATATACGACAGGGTGGACTTTCCCCAAAGTCTCGTCCAGCACTTGGAATAGGTGTGTCCGGCGAATGCTCTGCTTGCGGCGACCTCTCAGCCGCTCCCTCAGCAAACTGCCCCAAAACGGAAACAGCCCCCAACACAGCAGTGCAATCAGCACCGGCAGACGGTCAGACTCCGGAAAGCGATGTGCCCGCGCTTCCCGCATAATGCGGCGCGTACGGCGACGAAGCCACCGGAGCTTACGGCCAGTCTCCTGTCCAAAAGCAATCAGCATTTCTTTGACCGTTGAAACCGCTGCGCCAGTTGCCTGCTTTGTGCGCTTTTCGATTCGGTCTTTCGATGACTCTGTTTGACCATGATTCGCTTGTCTGGTTGTTTTTTCTTTCATAGTCCCTCGTGTTCAAGCAGAAAAGTTACAATTTGTTACCGTTGCATTTTACCTCTTTTTTGTCTTTCCGTCAAGTCTTCTCCCCGGAACGTTCTAAGAATTCCATCAATTCTGGATACTTGTTCGGTAAAAAACGGCTTATTTTTTCCTTTTTTAGCCAGAGATTTTTGATATTTTCATTGACCCGAGCATTTGAACGTGTATAATTATATCGTATAGTTTTTGAACTTCAGATCAATGGAGCACAGAAAATGGAGGAATGACATAATGTTTGAATTTCTGATTAAAAAGCTGAAGGCTCATCCCCGCAAGATCGTATTTACCGAAGGCAGCGATCCCCGCATTCTGGAGGCTTCCGCCCGTCTGTTGTCCGGTACGTTCCTGACTCCCGTTCTGGTCGGCAATGCCGAGGAGATCCAGAATGCTGCTGAGGAGCTGGGCTTCAATATCCGCGGTGCCGAAATCGTGGATCCCGACAACTTCCCCGAAGATGAGATGAACAAGATGGTTCAGACTCTGGTGGAACTGCGCAAAGGAAAGATGACGGAAGAAGAATGCCGCAAGCTGCTGAAGCAGGGCAACTACTTCGGCACCATGTTGGTGAAGATGGGCTATGCTGACGCTCTGCTGGGCGGTGCAACTTACTCCACCGCTGATACCGTCCGTCCTGCACTGCAGATCATCAAGACCAAGCCCGGCAGCAAGATCGTTTCTTCCTGCTTCATCA
>JAKSQE010000023.1 GCA_024404295.1 Oscillibacter sp. | reverse complement strand
GCGACGATGAACTGTCTGAATGCTATGGGGGCATCTATTCGGGAAGTGCAGCCCGGATTGTTGGAGGTGTGGCCTATTACGAAAGTCCCCGCAACGCTGTGCCATCTGCATTGCGGCGAGAGCGGTTCTACCTTGCGCTTTTTACTGCCGGTGGTGGGTGCTTTAGGACTGAACGCTGTCTTCCATCGGGAGGGCAGACTTCCGGAACGCCCCTTGGAGCCGCTGTGGAGTGAACTGTTGCACCACGGTATGACGCTGAGAAATGACGGAGCGGAACTGTATTGCGAAGGACAGCTAACAGCGGGTCCTTTCTCCATCTCCGGTGATGTATCCTCTCAATTTATCTCCGGATTGTTGATGGCGCTGCCGCATTTAAGGGAAAACAGTACCTTGGATGTTACCGGTAAGCTGGAATCCGCCGCCTATATTACCATGACGGAGGACGCTCTCCGTATGGGCGGCATTACCTTTGAAAAAACGGAAAATCACTATCGGATTGCCGGCAATCAGAAATCAAATCTGCCGGACAAACTGCGGGTAGAGGGCGACTTCTCCAATGCTGCGTTTTTCCTCTGTATCGGTGCGCTGTCCCGCAAGGGCGTATTGGTGGATGGCTTGAATCTGGCAACGTCCCAGGGTGACCGGGCCGTTTTGGACTGTTTGAAAGCCTATGGCGCCGAGGTGACTTTGGGCGAAACCGCCGCTACCGTGCGAGGTGAACACCTCCGCGGCATTACCATTGACGCAGCCCCGATTCCGGACCTGATCCCGGTGCTGAGCGTGGTGGCGGCTGTGGCTGAGGGGGATACCCACATTATCAACGCAGGTCGGCTCCGGATCAAGGAGTCTGACCGTTTACAGACGACAACTCAGCTTCTGCGAGCCTTAGGCGCAGAAGTGGAGGAATTGCCGGAGGGATTGATCATTCACGGCGTGCCTTGTTTGAAAGGCGGAACGGTGGATGCATGCGGCGACCATCGCATTGCCATGTCTGCGGCGGTGGCAAGCTGTGTCTGCACCGAATCGGTAACGGTGCAGGGCAGCGAGTGCGTGCAAAAGTCCTATCCGGACTTCTGGAATCATTTTGAACAGCTGAAAGGAGAGGGAATATGAGCAGCAGTTACGGACAAAACATCCGGCTGACCATCTTCGGCCAATCCCATTCACCGGCTATTGGCGTGACGTTAGAGGGTCTGCCTGCCGGTCAGCAAATTGATATGGAGGCCCTGCAGCGCTTTTTGAAGCGCCGTGCGCCGGGGCAGAACGCTTATTCCACTCCTCGCAAAGAGGCCGACTTGCCGGAGTTTGTCTCCGGCGTGGTGGGGGATGTGACCTGTGGCGCACCGCTGACGGCCATGATTCGCAACACCAACACCCGCTCCGGCGATTATTCCAATTTGGTTCAAACCCCTCGCCCCGGCCATGCGGATTATACGGCACAGGTAAAATACCACGGTGCACAGGACTATGCCGGCGGCGGACATTTTTCCGGTCGCCTGACGGCTCCGCTCTGCATTGCCGGTGGCATCTGCAAGCAGCTTTTGGAGAGAGAGGGCATTCAGATCATCTCCCGTATCGCCTCCATCGGCGGTGTGAAAGACCAGGGCGAATTGACTGCATCTACTGCGGAAAAGGAGTTTCCGGTGGTGGACGATGCATGCGGCGAAGCAATGAAAAACTGCATTGCCGAGGCAAGAGCCGACGGTGATTCCGTAGGCGGTGTCATTGAGGTGGCAGTATTGGGCCTGCCTGTCGGACTGGGCGACCCCATGTTTGACGGTATGGAAAACCGCATTGCTTCCATCGTGTTTGGCATTCCCGCTGTGAAGGGATTGGAGTTTGGCAGCGGTTTTGATGTGGCTGCGATGCGTGGCAGCGAGAATAACGACTGTTTTACTGTGAAAGACGGAAAAGTCTGCACAGAGACCAATCATGCCGGCGGCATTTTGGGCGGCATTACCAACGGAATGCCGCTGACGTTCCGCGCGGCGGTGAAGCCCACGCCCTCCATCGGTAAGCCACAGCAGAGCGTGAATTTGGAAACCATGCAGGTGGAAACACTGAACATCGTCGGCCGTCACGATCCCTGCATTGTGCCCCGTGCCGTTCCCTGTATGGAAGCGGCTGCGGCAATTGCAGTATACGACGCTCTGCTGGAAGAGAAAAAGGGGTAACAGAAATGGATTTGCGTGATTACAGAGAAAAAATCGACCGCGTAGACGATCAGCTCATCAAGCTGTTTGCTGAGCGCATGGAGATCGCCGCCGGGATCGGCGCATATAAAAAGGAGCACGGATTACCGGTACTTGATCCGATTCGAGAGCGGAAAAAGCTGCTGGAGATCAACGAAAAAGCACCGGAGAACATGAAAAACTATATGACACCGCTGTATTCGGTGATCTTTGAGCAGAGCCGCAGTTATCAGAACCGTTTGATGGGCTATCACACAGAGCTGACTCAAAAAATTGAATCTGCCATTCGGGACACTACGCCGCTGTTTCCTGAAAACGCCGTGGTGGCCTGTCAGGGTGTGGAGGGTGCAAACTCCCAGATCGCCTGTGATAAACTCTTCAAGATGGCGAATATTATGTATTTTACATCCTTTGATGCGGTGTTTACCGCCATCGAGAAGGGTTTGTGCCAGTATGGCGTGATTCCGCTGGAAAACAGTACGGCAGGTTCTATTAATGCCGTCTATGACCTGATGACCCAGCATAAATTCAGCATTGTACGCAGTATGCGGTTGAAGATTGAACACAACCTGCTGGCAAAGTCCGGCACAAAACTGTCTGACATTAAGGAAGTGTTTTCTCATCCTCAGGCCATCAGCCAGTGTGCGGACTACCTGAAGAATTTGACCGGTGTGAAAGTCACTGCCTGCGAGAATACGGCTATGGCTGCAAAGATGGTTGCCGAGTCTGAACGCCGTGATGTGGCTGCCCTGTCCTCCCGTGCCTGCATGAAGCTGTATGGCCTGGAGTGCGTAGAGGAATGTGTTCAGGACTACGATAACAATTTCACCCGCTTCATCTGCATCTCCAAAGATTTGGAGATCTATCCCGGTGCTGACCGCACCAGTTTGATGGCAGTTTTGCCCCATGAACCGGGCTCTCTGTATAAGATCTTGTCCCGCTTCTATGCGTTAGGAATCAATCTGAATAAGTTGGAGAGCCGTCCGATGCCCGCCCGAAACTTTGAATTTATGTTCTATTTCGATTTGGATGTATCGGTGTATTCGCCTCAGTTCCTGCAGTTGATGAGTGAAATGCCCGGCGTTTGCGAGGAGTTCGCATACCTCGGCAGTTACAGCGAGGTGATCTGATGCTGCACTGCGGGTTGCTGGGCGAGAAGCTGGGACACAGCTATTCCCCCATGATTCATAACCAGCTGGCGGATTATGAGTATCGTTTATACGAGTGTCCGCCGGAACAGTTGGGCGACTTCCTTAAAAACGGGGCGTGGGACGGTCTGAATGTGACCATCCCTTATAAAAAAGCGGTGTTGCCCTACTGCCAGGAGTTGTCTGAGACCGCTCAACGTTTGGGCAATGTCAACACATTGGTTCGTCGCAGCGATGGTACACTGTATGGCGACAACACGGATGCCTACGGCTTTGAGAGCATGGTGCACACCTGCGGCGTCGATGTGGCAGGAAAAAAGGCGCTGGTTTTGGGCAGTGGCGGTGCGTCTAATACGGTGTGCGCTGTGCTGAAGAGCATGGGTGCGGAGGTGGTCGTCATCTCCCGTAGCGGCGAGAATAACTATGATAATCTTGACCGCCATGCCGATGCAAAAGTAATCGTTAACACCACGCCGGTGGGTATGTATCCAAAGAACGGAGCATCTCCTGTGAATTTGAAGACCTTTCCACAGTGTGAGTGCGTTTTGGATGTGGTCTATAATCCCGCCCGCACAGCCTTGATCTTGCAGGCAGAGGAATTGGGAATTCCCTGCAAAAGCGGATTGCACATGTTGGTAGGGCAGGCCAAGCGTGCCTGTGAACGGTTTACCGGCACCACCATTGCTGATCGTGAAATTGACCGTATCGAGCAATTTGTGGACAGCCATCTGGAGAATATTGTCCTCATCGGCATGCCCGGCTGCGGTAAGAGTACCGTGGCTGCGCTGCTGGGTGAAAAGACCGGACGCACGGTCTATGATGCCGATGCCTGCATCGTGGAAAAAATCGGTATGCCGATTCCGGAGTTCTTCGCACAGTACGGGGAGGGCCGCTTCCGGGAAGTGGAAACGGAAGTGCTGACGGAATTGGGTAAGCTGTCCGGAGCCATTCTCTCCACCGGCGGCGGCTGTGTGACCAGAGAGGAAAACTATCCGCTGCTGCACCAAAACGGCCGCATTTTCTGGCTGAAGCGCAGCTTGGACAAGCTGCCGGTAGACGGCAGACCCATTTCTCAGGCCAATCCGTTGGAAACGATCTTGGAGCGGCGGGTGCCGCTTTACACGCGCTTTGCCGGTGTTACGGTGAACAACGACGGAGAATTGGAAGAGACCATTCAGACGATCATGGAGGAGGTACAATGAAACTTTTAGTCATTAACGGCCCGAATATCAATATGGTGGGCCTGAGAGAACCTGCTATCTATGGCAGTCAGAATTATGCCACCATGCTGGAGATGATCCGGAGCACCTGTGAGCAGGAGAAGATTGAAGTCAAGTGCTTCCAGTCCAACCATGAGGGTGCCATTGTGGATGAGATTCAGGCGGCCTACGGGGTGTATGACGGAATCGTTATCAACCCTGCTGCCTATACGCACACCAGTATCGCCATTTTGGATGCACTGAAAGCTGTCTCTATCCCTACGGTGGAAGTTCATATCTCCGATGTGGACAGCCGTGAAGAGTTCCGCCAGATCTCCTATGCAGGTATGGCTTGCATCAAGACCTACAAGGGCCTTGGCCTGCAGGGGTATATCGAGGCGATCCATTATTTGAAAGATTACCTCAAAAAGTGATCATCAGATGATACAACAAAACGGACAGGCAATGCCTGTCCGTTCTGTTTATAAAATTGTGTGAGATTAAATCACCAGGGCCAGGTAACCTGCGTATAGTCCCAGCAAAATGATTCCCTGCCACTTATTGGCTTTTTGAAAAATCAGCAGCGGGAGTGCAGCAACCAGAGTTACCAACAGACAGACCGGAAGATCTACCGCAATACTCTGAGCAGACACCGGCAGAGCCTCGCCGGATGCCAGAGAGCACAGGGGTAAAATTAGGGACAGGTCGATGATGTTGGCGCCGATAATATTGCCAATGGACAAGGCGGACTCTTTCTTGATGATAGCCGTGATCGTTGTGACCAATTCGGGAAGAGAGGTGCCAACGGCAATCAAAGTGACGGCAATGATGCGTTCCGGCACACCAAGCCATGCGGCGATGGCGCTGCCATTGTTGACCATCAAGCGGCTGCCAACAACAATGGCGGCAGCGCCCAGCAGGAAAAGGATCACATTTTTCGATAGTTGGCTGCGATCCACCGTTTCACGATCATGGCTGCCTTTTGAACTCATTTTTGCGGAGACTACATTTTGAACCATGAACAGAACGAAAATAGCGGCCAGAATCATGCTGCCAAGGTTGCTCAATTCACCGGAGCGGCAGGACAGCAGCAGGACGGTTGCTGCGGCGATCAGCAGTAAAATTTGCTTCCAGTACTGCTTGCGACTGCAGGCAACAGACATGGCCAGCATGGCGGTTGCCATGATCAAGGCGGTATTGGCGGTGACAGAACCTACGGCATTGCCTACGGCCATATCCGTTTTTCCCTCCATGGCTGCAATGAGAGAGACGATCATCTCCGGCAGGGTGGTTGCCAGACTGACGATGGTGGCACCGATAATAAAGGTGGGGATATGCAGAGCCTTTGCAATCCAGCTGGCGGCGTCTACAAAGGTGTCGCCGCCCTTGACGATGAACGCAATGCCCAACGCAAACAACAGACAAGTAATGAGAATGTCCATAAAGTGACCTCCAAAACAAAAAAACAGGTACATCGCTGTACCTGAACGAAAAATGCCCAAGTACAGACAAGCCATACTTGAGTCTCGTTGTTTAAGACAAGCCAGATGGAAAACCATCGAGTCTGTTGACTTGCCACTCATCTCTGAGCCATCTACTCCCTCAAAGCCTGCTTATCCTAACATATTATGCCGGAAAAGTCAACGATTATCAGGATTTTTGCAAAAAGAAGCTCCGCAGTTTATCACAACTGCGGAGCAATATCATCTGTTTAAGTAAGCATCGATATCAAATGGCAGCAATGCAGTCGTAGATTTGAGGTAAAGCGGGTGGTGAGGATGACCGGACTTCAGCAGCGCTCCTGCTGTGAACCACCGGGCGCCGACGGCCTGACCGTCCAGAGCAAAGTCTTGCATGCAGTCCATCAGGTAGTCTCGCTTTTCAATTATGTTGCCCCAAGCTGCCCAGACAGCGGGAGAAGGAGACTGCGACAGCAGATAGCGGAACGCCTTGCGGTTTTCCTCGTGGAGAAGTGTATTGCAAGCCAATTCCATATCGTCAGGGCGGGTCGCTCGCTGTGCGTAGACGTTGAACATCAGAAAACTGTCATAGCCGTTGGCGTGGGCAATGCGCTCCACGGATTTCAATGTGGGATCTAAAGCATCGGGCGCAGCGGTAGAGGGGTTGATGCCAATACAAATCAGGGGATTCTTTCCCCGTGTGCCCAGAATGTAACGATATTCGGAATATGTGTTCGGTACATAGAGCCAACGGGAAACATCATATCCATCGGAGGGCAGCAGAGCGGCTTCCAAAGCGGGCTCAAACGGCTCCAGACATAAAGTGTCCGTGGTGGCCTGTGGAATATGCATCAGGAAAGACTCCCTTCCGTTTGGACTTGTCCACCCAGCTTCTGCAAGGTTTCACCGGCAATGCGGTAAACGGTCCACTGGTCCATGGGCTCGGCTCCGAGAGATAGGTAGAAATCAATGCTGGGCTTGTTCCAGTCCAAACACCACCATTCCAACCGTCCGCAGCCGCGTTCCACGGCAAGTTGTGCCAGTTTTGTCAAAAGGGCTTTGCCGTATCCTTTCCCACGGTATTCCGGACGGACGTAAAGATCCTCCAGATAAATGCCGGCACGACCCAAAAACGTGGAAAAGTTATGGAAAAATAGTGCAAAGCCGACTTCGGTATTGCCCTCCATAGCAAAAATAACTTCAGCTTTCTTCTGGACGAAAATCCACTCCTGTAAAAGTGCTTCCGTAGCGACAACTTCATTCAGCATCTTTTCATAGTCGGCTAATTCCCGGATGAACTGCAGAATCAGGGGAATATCGGCTTGTGTGGCATAGCGAAAAGTGACAGCCTGCATCCAAACACCTCAATTCAAAATCATATCCATATCTTAACACAAAAATTTCCGACTGACAATCTTTGTGAAAATTCTGATCAAGACCTGTTTTTGGGACAGGAACTATGCTAAAATAAGAAAAAATGAGAAAAAACACCGTGGAGGAACCCATGCTGAACATTCTTTTAGGTCGTGCAAAGACCGGAAAATCGGATATGGTATTGCGGCGCATTGCGGAACTGGGTCTATCCGGACAGCAGATTTTATTAGTGCCGGAGCATGCTTCCCACCAGGCTGAAGTGGATCTGTGCCGTGTCTGCGGCGATACGGTGAGTCGCCATGCGGAAGTGCTGAGCTTCCGCCGTATGAGTGACCGTGTGCTGAGTATAACCGGTGGCATTTCGGATGTGACACTGGACAACGGCGGAAAGCTGCTGACACTGCAACGAGCGCTGCTGGAAGTGTCTCCTATGTTAAAGATTTATCGTCGTCCTTCGCGCAAGTCCAGCTTTCTGGAACAACTCTTGGCATTGTTTGACGAGCTGCGCTGTTACGGTGTAAGTCCGCAGCAGCTATGTGAGCAGGCGGAGACCATCACCGGAGCGACTTGCGATAAGTTGAACGACTTAGGGCTTTTGTACGGCGCGTACGAAGCACGACTGCATCGCCCGGGGTTTGACGCCAGAGACCGTATGACCAAGCTGTGTGATCATCTGGAGGAGTCCGGATATGCCAAGGGTAAGGATATTTTTATCGATGGCTTTACCTATTTTACCGCCCAGGAGCGGCAAGTGTTGGCGGTGCTGCTGCGACAGGCTCGGTCTGTGACCGTTACGCTGTTGGGCGAGCCGGACAGCAAAGAGGAAATCTTTGAACCCACCGTCAAAACGCTGGGCAGACTGCGACGCCTGGCAGAGGAGGAACATAGTCCTCTGACGGTGGAAGTACTGCGCCGTGAGGACTCGTCTGCGTTGGGACATCTGGAGCGGAACTTCTTTGGCGACACAGGCACCTATGAGGGAGATTGCACATCCATCACTCTGTGGCAGGCGGACTCCGTCTATTCCGAGGTGGAGCAGACTGCGGCGGATATTCGCCGGTTGGTGGCGGCAGGGAAATGCCGCTACCGGGATATCACTGTAGCGGCACGCAACATGGCAGATTACGCCGGTACCATCGAGTCGGTTTTTGAGCGCTATGAGATCCCAGCCTATCTGAGCCGACGCAGTGATATTTTGGAAAAGCCGGTGCTGAGCTTGCTAACGGGCGTGTTGTCGGCCATCGGAAATGGCTATGAATACGATGATATGTTTCGTTGGCTAAAAACCGGATTGGCCGGTTTGACTGCCGAGGAATGTGATTTACTGGAGAACTATGCGATCAAATGGGAGATCCACGGCCAGATGTGGCTGAGAGAGACCGATTGGACCGAGAATCCGGACGGTTACGGCGCACCGTGGGACGAACGACGACAGGAGCGCTTGGCACAAATCAATGCGCTGCGGCAGCGAGTGCGGCAGCCGTTGGTGGCGCTTGCGGAAGGCTTGGAGAGTGAAACGGCGGGCGAGAAGATCGAAGCGCTGTACACCTTTATGGAAGCGCTGTCACTGCAGGATGCGCTGGATGCGCAGATGCACGTACAGGCAGATGCCGGACGACTGCAGGAAGCGGAGGAAACCGCTCAACTCTGGGAGATCCTCTGCGGTGTGCTGGATCAGTTTATGGAACTGCTGGGCGATGAGCGTATGGATCTGGATGCGTTCACACGACTGTTCCGGCAAGTGTTGTCTCAGTATAGCGTTGGTACCATTCCTGCCTCCTTGGATCAGGTCTCTGTCAGCGAGATCACCCGCAACGACCGTCATGCAGTCAAGTTTCTGTTCTTGTTGGGGACCAATGACCATGTATTGCCGTCGGCAGGAGAGAGCGGCGGCATTTTGAACGAAGATGACCGGGAAGAATTGGCGATGCGCGGCATTGAACTGGCACCGTCCGGCATGGATCGTATGGGCATTGAACTGCAAAATTTGTATGCTGCACTGGTGCAGCCCACCGAGGGGCTGACTGTCAGCTATCCCGTCTCCGATGTATCCGGCGGTGAGTTGCGTCCCGCTTTTGTGGTGGAGCGTTTGCGGACGATGTTCCCTCAGTTGGAGGTGCATCGGCAGGATGTCCGGAAGTCTTATCGACTGACGGCGGCCATCCCTGCACTGGAGACTGCGGGGGAGGACCGCAGCGGTGCGTTGTGGACGCATTTTGCAGAGAAAGAAGATTACTCTGCGCCCATAGCAGCGATGGAGCGAGCAATGGAGCTGAAACGTGGGGCATTGTCCCGCACGGCGGTGCAGAATCTTTACGGGCAGAGGATTTCTATGACCGCTTCCCGCCTGGAGCGTTTGCGCTCCTGCCACTTTGCCTATTTCATGGAGTACGGCCTGCGGGCAAAGCCGAGAGAGCAGGCTGCCTTTGACGCACCCCAAATCGGCACGTTTTTGCATTTCCTGCTGGAGAATATTACCCGGGATGTTCAGGCTCAAGGCGGGTTTGCAACCGTAGAAAACAAAGACCTGCATGCCATGGTCGAGCAATATACAGAGCAGTATGTGGCGTTGGAATTGCAAAATTTTCAGGGTCGCAATGCCCGTTTTCAATATCTGTTCAACCGCCTGCGGACCTCGGCTTTTGCGATTGTGGAGCAAGTGGCAGAGGAACTGCGCCATTCGGACTTCGTTCCGTTGGCCTTTGAGTTGTCCTTTGGCGATGGCAAGGCGGACCTGCCTGCTGTGGTGATTTCCGAGCCGGACGGTGAGCTGCGGGTTGGCGGCAAGGTGGACCGTGTGGACGGCTGGGTGAAAGATGACCGGTTGTATCTGCGTGTGGTGGATTATAAGTCCGGCAAGAAGTCCTTTGACCTTGCCAATGTACGGATGGGTCTGGATATCCAGATGCTGCTGTACCTCTTCACGTTGCAAAAAGAGGGCAAAGCTCATTTTGGAAAGGACATCGAACCGGCTGGCGTGCTGTATCTTCCTGCCAGAGATGAAATCTTGAGTAAGGAGCGCAGCATCTCCCCGGAAAAGCTGGCTCAGGAGCGGGAAAAGACTCTGCGCCGCTCCGGACTGTTGCTGGCGGAGCCTGCGGTTTTGCAGGCTATGGAGCATGATGCGCTCACAGAGCCTCATTATTTACCTTTGCGAGTGAGCAAGGACGGAAACCTTTCCGGCAGTATCGCCTCGGCAGCTCAGTTGGGCCGTTTGGGTAATTACGTTCAGCGGCTGCTGGGACAGATTTCTTCCGAGGTGCGACAGGGGAATATCGATGCCGACCCTTGCTGCCACAGTGAAGAGGATACGCCTTGCCGTTATTGCGATTGGGCAGCGGCCTGCCACTTTAAGGACGGTCGGGACAGTGACCACCTGCGTTATATTCTGCCGGTAAAGCCGGAGGAATTTTGGAATCAGCTGAAGGAGGGAGACGGCGATGAGTAAGCCCATCTTGACACCGCAGCAGCAAGCTGTGGTGGAAAACCGTGGCGGTAGTTTGCTGGTCTCCGCCGCTGCCGGTTCCGGAAAGACTCGTGTTCTGGTAGACCGCCTGTTCCGCTATGTGACCGAGGAACATTACCATATTGATGATTTTCTCATCATTACTTATACGAAAGCTGCCGCTGCGGAATTGCGGGGCAAAATTGCCGCAGAGCTGTCTTCCCGCATGGCAGAAATGCCCAATGACCAGCATTTGAAGGGGCAGCTCCTGCGGGTCTATCAGGCGGACATTAAGACGGTGGATGCGTTCTGCGCTGGATTGTTGCGGGAGAATACCCACCTGTTGGCCCAGGAGGGTGACCGCCATGCTCTAACACCCGACTTCCGGGTGTTAGATGAAAATGATGCTCAGCTTCTGCGTCTGCGAGTGCTGCACCGCGTATTGGACCGGTTCTATGACGAACTGGACGAGGGCGGTGCGCTGCTGGCAGACACGTTAGGCGCCGGTCGAGACGACCGTGATCTGGAGACCCTGGTACTGCAAACCTATGAAAAATTGCAGAGTCATGCGAAACCCATGGAATGGCTGGCACAGAACCAACGCTTTTGGCAGGAGATGGGCGGCAGCTTTGATGAGACGATCTATGCCGCAGAACTGTTGACTGCGGTTCGCCGCAAGGCCGCCTATTGGGCGGAACTTCTGACACACATGGCGCAGCAGACGCAGGGGGATGATTCTCTCTCCAAGGGATTTGGAGAGAAATTTGTCACGGCAGCCTCCGGCTTTGCGGCGCTGGCACAGGCCAACGACTGGCAGGAGGCTGTGAGGCTCTATCAGGCGATTGAATTTCCGCGCTTGAGTACCCCCAGAGGGCGGAAAGATGAACCGCTGGTGGTGATGCTGAAAAACGCCTGGAACGGCAGTAAAAGCGGACTGGAAAAGATCGCCGACCTGCTGGACGATGATCCTGTGGAAGCGATGGGTGATATGCTGGCAGTGAAGCCTGCCATGGAAGCGCTGCTGCGCTTGACAGCAGATTTTGCCGAGGATTTCCGCAGGGAAAAACTGCGGTTAAATTGCGCAGATTTTTCCGATCAGGAGCATTTAGCATTGCAGCTATTGCTTGACGAGGACGGACACCCCACTGAGTTGGGCCAGCAGATCTCTGCGCGCTATGCGGAGATTCTGGTGGATGAGTTTCAGGATACCAACGAGGTGCAAAATGCCATCTTTCGTGCAGTGTCAAAAGAGGGGAAAAACCTCTTTGCCGTTGGCGATGTGAAGCAAAGCATATACCGGTTCCGTTTGGCTGATCCTACGATTTTTCTGGAGCGATACAATCGCTATCGCTCCTATGAGGAGGCGGAGGAGGGAGAAGAGCGCAAGATCCTGCTCTCCCAAAATTTCCGCTCCCGCAGAGAGATTCTGGATGCAGCCAACTTCGTGTTTTCCAATATCCTCTCCACCGAGATGGGAGAAATGGACTACGGAGAGGAGGAAGCACTACACTTTGGTGCAGCGTATTACCCCGAACGGTCTGGTTGTGAAACGGAGTTCCATCTGATTTGCGCGGATCAGAAATCAGCGGAAAATGACCATCCGGTCAAAAAGCTGATGGCAGAAGCACGCTTTGTGGCCAAGCGTATCCGGGAACTGCTGGATCAGGGCTATCCGGTGACGGAGGGCGATGGCTTCCGCCCCTGCCGTCCGGAGGACATTGTCATTCTGATGCGTTCTCCCAGCAGTCGGACGGCCGCCTTTGCACAGGCGCTGGCAGAGCAGAACATTCCCTGTTCCTTCGAAGAAAGCGGCGACTTCTTCCATACCATGGAGATCTCCGTTATGTTGTCGCTGCTGGAGATT